>JAGQTE010000391.1 GCA_020439175.1 Acidimicrobiales bacterium
AACCGGGCGACGCCGATCGAGCAGCTCGACAAGGTGCGCGTGATCGGGATCGACGGCCTGGTGCTCGAGGTCGAGCCGGAAGAGGGTGGCGCGCGCGACTACCGCGAGCGCCGCGCCCCCAGCGCCGACGACTGAGGCGTCGTGCCCGGCGGCTGGCGCCGGACACGAGGCGCTTCGCCGTCCATTGATGCTCCAGCGGCCATCGTCCGACCGCGTCCACAGGGTGATTGCTCGCAAATCACACAGCTGTCATTTGACGATTCGGGGGCACATCGGCCGCTCTGAGCTGGACTTCAGCGCAATGATGACAAATCCGTTGCGAACATCACGACCCCTTGTTCTGTGCATATGTCAGGAGTATGTTCCACGCGCCGAAAGGGGGACGGGACGTGAGTGCACAGCGCATCGAAGACGCCTGGCAGATCAAGGCCGCGTGCCGTGGTCCGCACTCGGAGCTCTTCTATCCACCGCAGCAGTTCGAGCGGAAGGACGAGAAGGTCGACCGGGAGAGCCGGGCAAAGGGAATCTGTGCCAGCTGCTCCGTCAAGCGGGACTGTCTGGACTACGCGCTCTCCATCCGTGAGATGCACGGCATCTGGGGTGGACTGAACGAGGCGGAGCGCAAGCAGGTCATGGCCCAGCGGGGCCTGTGAACCGTTCGTACGGATCGTGACGGACGTACCGGTACCGGCCTCGGGCCGGGACCTACCGCCCCTCGCGGGCGGCGGCGGGTTCGCGATCGAGGTGCGGCACGTGTTCGACCACCCACCGGTTCGGACGTTCCGGATCTTCGTCGATCGCATCAACGAGTGGTGGGACCAGCGCCTGCACCCTGAGGCACGCACCGTGCTCGAGGCGGCGCCCGGCGGCGACTTCAAGCAGCTCTGGAGCAGCGGCGGCGCCTTCCTCGCCACGGTCGCCCAGGTCGATGCGCCGTATCGGTTGCGACTGGTCGGGCCGTTGGCGATCGCCAGGCCGGCGCACAGCGTCGTCGAGATCACCTTCGAACCGACGCCCGACGGCCAGGGCACGGTGCTGGTGCTGCACCACGAGTGCATCGGCGCCGTGTCACCGGACACCGGCGCGACCTATGAGCGCAGCTGGCAGGACCTGATCGGTCGGGCCTTCGCCGATCGCCTGCGCGCCGGCTGAGGGTGGTGGCCGAGGGCGCTGCCCCCGCGCCGTGGCGTCGCGCCCTGCCGGCGCTCGTGGCGGCGGCCGCCGTGGCGGTCCTGGCCGTGGCGGCGCTGTCGTGGCCGTACCGGTTGCGCGAGCCCGATCCGTACGCCTACCGGGCTGCCACCTGGACCATCGAGCAGGGCGAGCTCACCCTCGACGACGCCGGGTACATCGCCGTGGACTCGGCGCTGATCGCCTCGGGAGACGGCTGGACCCGCCAGCTCGTCGATCCCAACCCGCAGTACGTCGCCGCCGCGGGCCCGGGTGGTTGTCCGCAACGGCGCGGGAGCTTCACCGGCCCGATCTTCGGTGAGCCGCCGCCGATCGGCATCACGCAGTGGGTGCGCCTGGACGACGGCACGTGCGTCTCGGAGAAGAGCCCCGGCTACCCGTTCCTGCTGGCGCCGTTCGACAGCGTCGGGTTGGTGCGCCTGGCGCCCCTGCTGTTCGGGTTGGTCGGCTTCGTGGGCATCTGGACCGGGGCACGACGTTGGCTCGGCCCGTGGGGCGCGTGCACCGCCGTCGGGCTCACCGCCGCCGGGCCCGGAGTGATCGTGATGGCGCATCGGGCCTGGATGCCGACGTTCACCGACGCGCTGCTGCTCGCCGGTGGCGTCGGCTTCGTGCTGTGGGCGGTGCTCGCCGTGGAGCGCCGCTTCGCCCATCGGGCCTGGGTCGGTGCGCTCGGGTGTGCGCTCGCCGGGCTGTCGACGACGCTGCGATTGACCAATGCCGTGCCCGCCGTGGTGCTGGCGGTGTGGGCGGTGGTGGTCGGCAGCCGGCGGCGCGCCCGGGCCGGACCGCGGCTGATCGCCTGCTGGCTGGCGGGCGCGCTCGTGCCGGCGTCGGCGCTGGTGGCCTACAACCTGTGGGTCTTCGGTGCGCCGTGGGCGTCGGGGTACGAGGCCGGCGGTGGTGGCCCGCAGTGGGACGTCGGCAGCATCGGCCCCAACGTGTCGGCGATGACCGGTCGGCTCACGTGGGCGTTGCCGGTGTGGTGGCTGGCGTTGCTGGCGGCGCTGGTCGCCGGCGCCCTGGCGCTCGGGCGCCGCTCGCTGGCCCCGCCCGCCGACTGCGGCCGCCCCGAGGCCTCGGGCGCCGGGGACGGCGCCGTGCTGGCGCTGCTCGGCGCCTGGTGGCTGTCGGTGTGGGGGCTGTACGCCATGTTCGGGTGGACCGTCACCAACGTGCCCGCTGGGAGCCACCCCATGATCTCGTCGCGCTTCTACCTCCCGGCCGTCGGGGCCGTCGGCCTGCTCGCGGCGTGGTTGCTGGTGCGCCTCCCGGCGTGGGTCGGCGTGGTGGCGATCGCGGCGTTGCTCGTCGTGAGCGTGACGGCGGCCGGCGCCGCGCTCGACGGCGACTGGCTCTTCTCCGACGACCTGGCGCGCGACGTCCCGTCGTCGTCGTCCTCGGTGCCCCCGGCGCCCTCGGTGCCCGGACAACCGCCAGGCCCCGTGGGTCAGACGCCGGGGCAACCGCCCGGCCCCGTGCCGGGTCAGGCGCCTGGCCAGGGCGCCGGCCAGGGACCCGGTCCGCCGTGATGACGGGGCCGGCCGCCGGACCCGAACGAAGGGGCCGCCGGTAGGCTTGGACCGATGGGTCTCGCGCTGTTCCTCCTGTTCATCGTCCTGCCGCTGATCGAGCTGGCAGTGATCATCCAGGTCGGCTCGCTCATCGGGGTGCTGCCCACCTTCGCCATCATGGTGCTGTCGGCGCTCATCGGGTCCTGGTTGTGCAAGCGCGAAGGCCTGGGCGTGCTGCGGCGCATCAACGCCAGCCTCGACGCCGGGCGCGTGCCGACCACCGAGCTGGCCGACGGCGCCCTCATCGTGTTGGCGGGCTGCATGATGATCACGCCGGGGTTCGTCACCGACCTCGCCGGCATCCTGCTGCTCCTGCCGCCGGTGCGGGCGCTGGTGCGCAAGGTGGTCGTGGCCCGCAGCCGCCGCCGCATCGACCGTGCGGTCGCCGGCGCCGGGCCCGCCGGGTTCACCTTCATCCGCATGGGCGACGTCAGCGGCTTCGGGGGGCAGCCGTTCGACCCGTTCGGCGGCGGTGGTCGCCCGCGTCGGTCCGACGGCGACGTGATCGATGCGGACTCGTGGGAGGACCCCGTCGCCCACGACGGGTTCGGTCAGCTGCCGGGGCCGCGGTGAGCGCCGCTCCCGACGCGGCGGCCGGCGGGCCCGCGGCCGACGTGCCGGTGCGCGACGCCGCCACCGTCATGCTCGTGCGCGACGCCGACGGCGGGGGCATCGAGGTGTTCATGCTGCGCCGCAACCTGCAGAGCGACTTCGTCGGCGGCGCCTACGTCTTCCCCGGCGGGGCGGTCGACCCCGAGGACTCCGCCGACGACCTCCGACCCGTCTGCGGCTGGCGCGACGATGCTGCCGCGTCGGCGGCGCTGGGCGTGGCGAGCGGCGGTCTGGCCTTCTGGGTGGCGGCGGTGCGCGAGTGCTTCGAGGAGGCGGGCGTGCTGCTGGCCTACGACGCCTCGGGCTCGATCGTCCGCTTCGACGACCCGGCGGTCGACGCCCGCTTCGACGCGCACCGGCGGTCGGTCGACCGGGGCGAGCGGCGCCTGGTCGAGGTGTGCGAGGCCGAGGGTCTGCAGCTGGCGCTCGACGGGATGTCGTACTTCTCGCGCTGGATCACGCCCGAGGGCGCACCGCGCCGCTACGACACCCGGTTCTTCGTGGCCGCGGCGCCCGAGGGCCAGACGCCGCTGCACGACGACCGCGAGGTGATCGCCAACCTGTGGATCACCCCCACGGAGGCGCTCGCCCGGCATCAGGCCGGCGAGTTCGAGATGGTCTTCCCGACGGTGCGCAGCCTCCTCGCCATCGACCGTTTCGACTCGGCGGCCGACCTGCTCGCCCACGCCGCCGCCATCGAAGACGTGCCGGCGATCCTGCCGCGCATCGTCGCCGAGCCCGAGGGAGGGCTGCGCATCGTGCTGCCCGGCGATCCCGCGTACGACGACGTGAGCCACATCGTGCTGCCGGCCGGCGTGCCGATGAACAAGCTCGACATGGCGACGCCGGCACCGGAGGCTGGGTGATGGGCCGGTACTCCTCACGGGTCGTGGCCCCGCAGGACGACGACACCCCACCGCCGCCCGAGCCGCTCGATCCCGGCGTCGCCCGAGCCTTGAGCCCCATGGTGCGACGCATCGTGGCGCCCAACCCCAACGTGTTCACCGGTCCGGGCACCAACACCTACCTCGTCGGCATCGACGAGGTGATCGTGGTCGACCCGGCCGTCGAGGACGAGTCGCACCTCGAGGCCATCATCGGCTGCGGCGGTGATCGCATCCGCTGGATCGCCCTCACCCATCACCACCCGGACCACGCCACCGGCGCCGAGGCGCTCAAGGCCCGCACCGGCGCCGAGGTCCTGGCCTTCTCGACCAAGGGCGGCATGAAGCCCGACCGCAAGCTCGCCGACGGCGACACCATCACCTCCACCGAGTTCCGCATGCGGGCGATCCACACCCCCGGCCACGCCTCGACGCACCTGTGCTACCTCGTCGAGGAGGAGCGGATGCTGCTCACCGGCGACCACGTGAACGACGGCCAGACCGTGGTGATCCGACCGCCCGACGGCGACATGGCCGTCTACCTCGACTCGCTCGCCAAGATCCGCACGCTGCGGCTGCGCTCCATCGCCCCGGGCCACGGTCGGTTGATCGAGCAGCCGGGCGAGGCCATCGACACGCTGATCGCCCACCGCCTCGAGCGGGAGCAGCAGATCCTCGCCGCCCTGCGTGCGCGGGGCACGGCGAAGATCGACGATCTCGTGCCGGTCGTGTACGCGGGCGTCGACGAGGAGCGCTGGCCGATCGCGCGCCACAGCGTCCTGGCGCACCTGCGCAAGCTGGCCGACGAGGGGCTCGTCACCGGCAAGAACCTCACCGGACGCTGGACGGCGACGTAGGCGCCGGCGCGGCGCGCCTCGCCAGCGTGGCGCGCGTCACCAGTTCCTGACGTGTCGTCAGCGAGGGTGCCAATGGTTGGTGGCGCGGCTAGCGTCACGCCGACGTCCACAGCGATTCCAGGGGGGATCATCCGCATGGCCGACTACCAGCTGTTCATCGACGGCGAGCTCTGCGACTCGTCCGATGGCGACACCTTCGCCACCTACAACCCGGCGACCAACGAGAAGATCGCCGACGTCGCCAAGGCGACCAAGGACGACGCCGTGCGTGCGATCACCGCGGCCCGCAAGGCGTTCGACGAGGGGCCGTGGTCCAAGATGTCGGGCCCGGACCGCGCCGCCAAGCTGCGCGAGATCGCGGCGAAGATCAACGAGCACTCCGCCGAGCTCGCCGAGCTCGAGGCGCTCGACGGCGGCGGCACCATCCGCAAGGCGATGATGGCCGACGTGCCCGGCGCCGCCAACGCCTTCGAGTGGTTCGCCCGCATGGCCGAGGAGCGCCCCGACGAGATCCAGCTCGACGGCTCGCCGTTCCCGATCTCGGAGAACTACGTCCGCCACGAGCCCATCGGCGTGTGCACCGGCATCGTGCCGTGGAACTTCCCGCTGATCATGGCGTCCTGGAAGATCGCTCCGGCGATCGCGGCGGGCAACACGTCGGTGCTCAAGCCGGCGACGTTCACCTCGCTGACGGCGCTGAAGCTCGGCCAGATCATCGCCGAGTGCGACCTGCCCCCGGGCGTGGTCAACGTCATCGCCGGTCCCGGCGGCACGGTGGGCGAGGAGCTCGCCTCCAACCCGATGGTGGACAAGACCGCCTTCACCGGCTCGACCGAGGTGGGTCGCCGCATCATGCAGCTCGCCAGCGGCACCGTGAAGGGCTGCACCCTGGAGCTCGGCGGCAAGTCCGCCAACATCGTCCTCGACGACGCCGACCTCGACCAGGCCGCCGCCGCGGTGCTGTGGGGCACGTTCATGCACGGCGGTCAGGTGTGCGAGTCCGGCACCCGGGCGCTGGTGCAGCGCGGCATCTACGACGAGTTCGTGTCCCTGCTGGCCGATCGCGCCGGCAAGATCCAGCTCGGCGATCAGCTCGACATGGGCACCGACCTCGGTCCGCTCGTGCACCGCAGCCAGGTCGAGACCGTCGCCCGCTACGTGGCGCTCGGTCGTGAGGAGGTGGGCGAGCCCATCACCGGTGGCTCGTCGCCCGATGCCATGCCCGGCAACCTCGTGGCCGAGAACTTCTTCCAGCCGACGATCTTCGCCGACGTCGACAACTCGACGAAGATCGCCCAGGAGGAGATCTTCGGCCCGGTGCTGTGCGTCATCCCGTTCGACTCGGACGACGACGCCGTGGCCATCGCCAACGACTCGATCTACGGCCTCGGCGGCGGCGTGCAGTCGGGCAACCTCGACCGGGCCAAGGCCGTGGCGGCGCAGATGCGCACCGGCACGGTGTGGGTCAACGACTACCACCTGATCGACCCGGCCCGTCCGTTCGGCGGCTACAAGCAGTCGGGTGTCGGCCGTGAGCTCGGCGTGCAGGGGTACGAGATCTACCGCCAGGTGAAGCACGTGCACGTGAACCCGGAGACCTCGGGTCGCGACAACCACTTCCACTACGCCCTGCTCAGCGGCAACATCTGAGCCGGCCCGCACTCCGGTGTCATCCTCGGGCGCCCATGTGGGCGCCCGAGGCGCGTCCGGGGTCAGCCCGGCGGGGTCCACAGGACGAGGCGATCGGTGATGCCGTCGGTCGTGTCGGTGAAGGCCAGCACGGTGCCGTCGGTGCTGGCGTCCCACACCTCGTCCAGGGTCTCGACCTGTTCGCCGGTGCGATCGTCGACGGCGATGGTGCCGTCGAGGTCGGCGATCAGGACGACGCCGGCGCCGGCCGCGACGGCGGCCGCATCGTCGTCCTCCCACAACGGGTGGCCGTCCGAGCGATCGGCGACGATGAGCCTGCCCTCGTTGCTCGACACCAGCACCAGCGTGGTCTCCGTCACGCCGACGAAGCCGGCCCAGCTGTAGCGGTCGCGATCGCCGCCGGTCCAGAAGTTGGCGAACCCTGTTGCGGCGTCGACGCCGGCGAGCTGATGGCTGTCGGTACGGACGTACAGCGTGCCGTCGTCGTACAACAGCGCTGCCGTGGACATGGGGAGCCGCCAACGCTGCTCGCCGGTCGTGACCTCGTAGGCGCGCAGGGTCCGGTCCTCGCTGACGAACACCAGGTCGCCGGCGGCCTCGATGGGGTGGTTGCCCTGGACGTGCTCGATGGAGCGCCGCCACAGCTCCTCGCCCGTGTCGGTGCTGTAGACCACGATGCCGTCGTCGTCGCTGGACACGATCGCCGCGCCCGAGGCGCGTGCGTAGTTGCCGAAGCCGCTCGGGCCGCGGCCACGCCAGCGGGCGTCGCCGGTGGCAGCGTCGAACAGGGTGAGCTCCCCGTCGCAGCGCGCCAGGATGGCGTCGTCGAGCTCGTGGGGGTTCGGTTCCCACCAGGATCCGAGGTCGCACGGCGAGCGCCACACCTCCTGCAAGGTGGTGCGGTCCAGGGCGACGAGCTCGTACGACAGCGGCACGTAGACGCGCGTCGCTCCGAGGAGCGGTTCGGCGGTGGCGGTGTCGCCGAGGTCGACGGTGCGCCGATCGTCGGACTCGACGACGGTGCCCACCGTCGGTGACGGCGCCTGGATCGGTGGACCGGCCAGCGGGTCGTCGTACCTCTCGTTCGCTCGGGGGTTGACGACGCCGTAGACGGCGGCGCCGGCGATGAGCAGCACGACCATGGCGACGGCGGCGAAGGCGACGGCGCCCGGCGCGCCGTTGGCCGGACGTGCGGTGGCCTGGTGCCCGGCCCACACCGCCGTCGGGTCCGAGGAGGTGTGCCAAGGGCTGGCCGTCGGCCCGCCGGGGCTGGTGCCGACGCGGTGCCCGCAGCTCGGGCACAGCACGGTCTGGTCCGCCACCGCACGTTGGCACCACCCGCAGGTCCCCACGGATCCCGAGTGTGGCACGCGAGCAGCGGTTCCCGTGGTGCCCAACCGCGCCGGCGCGGGTCGGCACCACACGATCGTCACAGGAGCGGTGGGCCCGTGCGGGTCGCGCTACCGCCTACGGCAGGCGCCAGATGGCGAGCGCGCCGTCGTCGCCCTGTTGCACGCCGCAGAAGACCTCGTCCTCGTCGGCGCTGCAGCCGTCGGTGCCGAACGTGGCCCGAACCTCGCCCGTCTGCGGATCGAGGGCCGAGATGGCCTCGGTGTCCAGGCGGACGACCAGGGCCCCGCGGAAACCGGGCGCCGTCTTCGCCGCGGCGTCGGGCCGCACCCAGCGCGTCACACCGTCGGTCCGTCCGATGGCTGCCGTCGACGTGCGAAACCAGTCGGAGAGGATCACCAGGTCGCCGCCGGAGCTCACCAGCTGCGGCCCGCCGACCGGCGGGTTCGCCAGATCGATCCGGCGCACCTCGGCACCGTCGGCCGGGTCGTACACCACGAGCGACGTGTCGATCATGGCGTACAGCTCGCCGTCGACGTCGAGCGCGGACGTCGGCTGCACCTCGTGGGCCCAACGGCTGCGACCGGAGACGGCGTCGTAGGCGACGATCGACCGATCGTCGGTGACGATGACCGCGTCGCCGACCGTCATCGGCGGGACCTGGGCCGGTGGCGCCGTCATGTCCCAAGCCACGTCACCGGTCGACAGATCGATGACCGACATCGTGTCGCCGATGGTCAGGAGGGCGATGTCGGCGCCGACGTCGATCGGGGCGAACGTGGCGCCCCATCGGTCGGAACGCCAGCGGACGTCGCCGGTGTCGCTGTCGACGGCGGTGAGCTCCTGATCGCACCAGACCAGCACCGTGCGATGCTCGGGCGACGGGGTCGGGTCCGCCCAGCGACCGACATGGCACGGGACGCGCCACAGCTCGGTCAAGCCGGTGCGATCGATGGCGAGCAGCTGATCGGGCAGGAGTGCGATGACGGCGGCGTCGGTGGCCAATGGGGCATCGAACGGCCGACCGGGGAGCGGCACCAGCGTCTCGTCGGCGGAGGTGGCCGGGCGTCCCACGGTGCCGCCGCCCGGCCCTGGCTGGTTCGTGGTCACCGACGGGCGACCACCGATGGTCGTCGGGGACGACCTCGGGGCGGAGCTCTGTGCGGTCCCCGGGTCCGACGGTCCGGCGAGGACGCCGAGCACGATGAGGCCACCGAGCACCAGCACGATGACGGCGGCGGCGGCGAGACCTACCGCGGCCGGGGCCCGGTCCTGCGCACTTCCCACCAGCCGAGTGTGGCACACCGACCCGTCAGGGCCGCAGGGGCGCGACGTGGACGGTGACGGCGCTGTCGATGTCGGCGTTGTCATCGAGC
>JAGQTE010000392.1 GCA_020439175.1 Acidimicrobiales bacterium
ATCGGCTGGCTCCTCAGCTTGCTGTCGTTCGTGTTCTCGCTGACGTTCTGGGTCGTCGTGCTGGCCATCGCCGTCGTGGTGCTCTGGGTCAAGCTGCGACGCGCCCGCACCGAGTAGGCCTCAGCCCGCCCGACCGGCGAGGGCATCGGCGACCGCCCGCTCGACACAGCCCAACGGGTCGGCCATCGCCTCGTCGAGTCCGAACCGCTGGGCCAGCGACACCGTCGGCACGCGGGCGTCGACGCCGTCGAACACCTGGCCGGCGACGACGAGCACCTCGACACCCAGCTCCGCTGCGGTGTCGGCGACGCCGCCCACCACCTTGCCGTCGAACGACTCGGCGTCGACGAAGCCCTCGCCGGTGATGACCAGGTCCACCGTCTCCAGCGCCTCGAAGAACCCGGTCTCGTCGGCCACGAGGTCGAAGCCGGACACCAGCTCGGCGCCGACGGCGGCGAGCCCACCGGCCAAGCCGCCGGCGGCACCCGACCCCTCGAGGTCGCGCACGTCGACGCCGTAGTCGCCGGCGTAGCTGTCGGCCAGGCGCTCGAGGCGCCGTCGCAGCAGCTCCACCTGCGCTGCCGAGGCACCCTTCTGCGGGGCGAACACCTCGGCGGCGTCGACGAAGCGGGTGCGCACGTCGCAGGCGACGACCAGGTCGACGCCGCGGTAGCGCTGCAGCGGGTACATGGCGCGCAGCGCCCCCAGACCGCCGTCGGTCGTGGCCGACCCGCCGACGCCGACCAGCACGCGGCGGGCGCCGGCGTCGACGGCGGCGACGATGAGCTCGCCGGTGCCCGCGGTCGATGCCCCGATCGGATCGTTGCCGTCAGCGCCACCGACGAGGACCAGACCGGACGCCTGCGCCATCTCGATGACGGCGGTGCGCTGATGGAGGCGCCACGCCGCGTCGACCGGATCACCGAGTGGCCCGGTGACGGTGGTGGTGCGGTTGGCGCCACCCAAGGCCTCGAGCGTGCCCTCGCCGCCATCGGCCAGGGGGATGGCGCGGCAGGCGTGGTGCCCGTCGGCGGCGGCCACCCCGCGGCAGATGGCCTCGGCCACGGCGGCGGCCGTGGCGGTGCCCTTGAACTTGTCGGGAGCGGCGAGGACGCGCACGTCGACCATGCTGGCAGAGCGACCACGCCGACGAGACCGTGCCAAGGTGGACGCCGTGCCCAACGCCTCGTCGCCATCCTCCTCGTCGGACCCCTCCTCCTCCTCCTCCGACCCAGCTCCCTCACCCTCCCGCCCTTCCGCCCCGCTCAGCGGCGGGCGTCCGGTCGTGCTCGTGTCGAACCGTGGGCCCGTGGCCTTCCGCCTCGCCGACGACGGCGCGCTCATCGGACGGCGCGGCGCCGGCGGGCTCGTGTCCGGCCTGGCGCCCCTGGTCACCGGCACGGACGCCACCTGGATCGCCGCGGCGATGTCCGACGGTGACCGCGCCGCCGCCGACGAAGGCGTGCTCGAGGCGGACGGCCTGCGGGTCCGGCTGCTCGACCTCGATCCCGACGCCTACCGCCTGGCCTACGACGTCGTGTGCAACGCCACGCTCTGGTTCATGCACCACGGCCTGTGGGACCTGCCGCGATCGCCGGCGTTCGGTGCCGCGTTCAGCGTGGCCTGGGAGGCCTACCGTGCCGTCAACGCCGCCTTCGCCGACGCCATCGTCGCCGACGCGCCGACCGATGCCGCGGTGCTGGTGCAGGACTACCACCTGGCCCTGGTGGCGGCGATGGTCGGCGACCGCCGACCCGATCTGCGACTGGTCCACTTCTCGCACACGCCGTTCGCCGGCCCGGATCTGTGTCGCGTGCTCCCCACCTCGATCCGGCGCGAGCTGCTCGGCGGCATGCGCGCCTTCGCCGCCTGCGGGTTCCACACCGAGCGCTGGGCCGCATCGTTTCGTGCCAGCTGCATCGACGTGGTCGGCGACGTGCCGGACACCTTCGTGGCACCGCTCGGTCCCGACCCCGACGACATCGCCGCCACGGCGACGTCCCCGGCGTGCGCCGCGGCGCGCCAGGCACTGGACGATCGCCTCGGGGATCGGTTGCTCATCACCCGCGTGGACCGCATCGAGCCGTCGAAGAACATCGTGCGCGGGTTCGCCGCCTTCGACGCCCTGCTCGAGCAGCACGAGCGCTGGCGCGGGCAGGTCGTGCTGGGGGCGTTCGTCTACCCGTCGCGCGAGGCCGTGCCCGAGTACCAGCGCTACCGCGACGAGGTCGACGCCGCGGCACGCGCCGTGGGCGACCGGTGGCGCACCGCCGACTGGGAGCCGATCATCTACGACGACTCCGACGACTACCCGGGGTCGGTGGCGGCGTTGGCGCGCGCCGATGCGTTGCTGGTGAACCCGATCCGCGACGGGCTGAACCTCGTGGCCAAGGAGGGCCCGCTCGTCAACGACCGCCACGGCGTGCTGGCGCTCAGCACCGAAGCGGGCGCCTGGGCCGAGCTGGGCGGCGTCGCCCTGGCCGTCGACCCCTACGACGTGGCCGGCACGGCGGCAGTCCTCCACCGGGCGCTGACGATGTCCGAGGACGAGCGGCGCCGCCACGCCGCCGACCTGCGCACCCTCGCCCTGGCGCGCTCGCCGCGCGCCTGGCTCGACGAGAACCTCGCCGCCGCAGGCTGAATCCTTCGTTCTGGTAGCGCGGCCGGTGGCTTCGGTCGTCGGCCTCAGTAGGAGCGGGCGAAGACCGCTTCGGCGGTGCCGGGCGCGCCGCAGAGCACGCACGCACCGACCGACTCGGGCTGATCGAGCGGCAGGTTGCGGATGGTGACCGCCAGAGGCTTGAGCTGCTCCTCGCAGGTCGCGCCCTCGCACCACGGTGCCCGAACGAACGGGCTGACGCCGTCGCGCTCGGCGAAGGCGGCCTCGAACCCCGCCCAGTCGACGACGTCGCTGCGGGTGTTGGCGGCCAGCAGCTCGGACGCCTCCGTCAGGTATGCGTCGTGCAGCGCCTCGAGCAGGTCGCCGACGCCAGCGACGAGCTCCTCGATCGTCAGCGTCGAGCGCTCGGCGGGATCGGAGCGGCGACGCACCGTCACGGTCCCCGCCTCGGCCTCGCGGCCGCCCACCTCCAGCAGCAACGGCACGCCGCGCTTGACCCACTGCCACTTCTTGTCGACGGGCCGGTACAAGCGGTCGTCGACCTTCACGCGCACGGGCTCCCCGCGGAACCGGGCACCGGCCGCCAGCGCGTCGGCGACGCGCCGGGCGTACGCCAGCAGCTCCTCGTCGGCGTCGGCGCCCTTGGTGTAGGGGACGACGACGATCTGGGTCGGCGCCACGACCGGCGGCACCCGCAGCCCGTCGTCGTCGCCGTGGATCATGATCACGCCGCCGATGAGGCGGGTCGACACGCCCCACGACGTGGTCCAGGCGTGGACGACGTCGCCGTGCTCGTCGGTGAAGGCGATGTCGGCGGCCTTCGAGAAGTTCTGGCCCAGGAAGTGCGACGTGCCGGCCTGCAGGGCCTTGCCGTCCTGCATCATCGCCTCGATCGAGTACGTCCGCTCGGCGCCGGGGAAGCGTTCGCTCGCCGGCTTCTCGCCGACGATCACCGGCATGGCGAGGTTGTCGACGACGAAGCGGCGGTACTCCTCGAGCATCAGCAGCGTCTCGTCCACGGCCTCGTCGGCGGTGGCGTGCGCCGTGTGCCCCTCCTGCCACAGGAACTCGCGCGTGCGCAGGAAGACGCGGGGCCGCATCTCCCACCGCACGACGTTCGCCCACTGGTTCAGCAGCAGGGGAAGGTCGCGGTAGGACTCGATCCACTGGCGCATCGACTCGCCGATGATCGTCTCCGACGTCGGGCGCACGACGATCGGCTCCTCGAGCTCGCCGGCCGGGACGAGGACGCCGTCGCGCGCCTCGAGGCGATGGTGCGTGACGACCGCCATCTCCTTGGCGAAGCCTTCGACGTGGGCCGCCTCCTTCTGGATGTAGGAGAGGGGCACGAACAGGGGGAAGTAGGCGTTCTCGTGGCCGGTGGCGCGGATGCGCTCGTCCATGCGGTCCCGCAGCTGCTCCCAGATGCCGTAGCCCCACGGCTTGATCACCATGCAGCCAGGGGCGTGGGCCATCTCGGCGAGGTCGGCCTCACGCACCACGGCCTGGTACCAGGCCGGGAAGTCCTCGGCGCGGGTGGGCTGGATCGCAGTGGGCATCCGTTGACCTTTCTGGGTGCGGCTTCGCTCGACGGCGACGGTTCGACGGTGGACCGGCGGCGCCACGGAACGCCGGCGGCGTGATGCGCGGCGTCAGGACGCCTGGCGTCGGGTCCCTTCGGCGAGCGACCGCAACAAGGAGACCACACCGGCCGGGTTCGGCAAGACCAGATCGGCCCGGGCGGCGAGCTCGGGCGCCAGCTCGTCGCTGTCGACGACCACGCGCACCGTCTCGACACCGGCGGCCTCGAGCGCCTCGAGCGCCTCGAAGGCCGGCAGGTCGCCGACGTCGTCGCCGACGAAGAGCACGAGGTCGAGCCCCTTGGCCAGCTGCCGGACCGCCGTGCCCTTGTCGGCGTCGATCGGCGGGTGCAGCTCGTAGCTCATCTTGGCGGGCCGGACCTCGAGACCCGAGCGCGCCGCCTGGGACTCGGCCAGGGCCCGGACCTCGTCGGCGATCTCCGGGTGCTCACGGAAGTGCAGCGTGAGGCTCAAGCCCTTCGGCTCGACGAGCACGCCTTCGGGGCCCTTGGCGACGCAGCAGGCGGCGACGTCGTCGACCACCTCGCGCCACGCGCCGCTCTGCGGATGATCGACGCGGCGGCCCCGATCGTCTTGCGACTCGAGCCCGTACAGGCCGGCCAGCGCCACGGGCGGGCCGAAGAAGCCGGCGATGAAGTCGAGCGGTCGGCCCGACAGCACGGCGACCCGGCCGAAGTCGGCGGCGAGCTCCGCCAGCAGCGTCGCCGCGCCCTCGACCGGCCGGGCGCTGGCCGGATCTTCGACGATCTCGGACAGGGTCCCGTCGAAGTCGAAGAACAAGCCCGCCGTCCCGGCACGTCCGCGGAAGGCCTCGGTCACGCTGGAGAGGTCGGTGCGCACCACGACGAGCGAGCCTAGGACCCCCGGCGCGCCGGGATGCAAAACCCTAGTTGGTCAGCTTCTGCTCGGGCCCGAGGATGACGAGGACGTCGGCGCCGCCCGGGTCGGTCGGCGGTGCCGCCGGCAGCTCCTCGACACTCGTCTCCGGGATGTCGAACACCTTGGCGACCTCGACCGCCTCCCCCTCGAACCCCGCGGCGAAGTACACGACGCTCGCCGTCTGGGCCGGGGCATCGACGGCGCCCAGGGTCGAGTACCCGGCGGCAGCGAGCTTCTCGGTCCCCGCCAGCGCCACGCCTTCCTCGCCGCCGCCGTTGGCGACGCGCACCGTGACGTCGGCCGGGGCCTTGAGCGGCGTGGTCGTCGTCGACGGCGCCGTCGTCGACGTGGTCGTCAGCCCGGTGGGTGGTGGGCCGCTGGACGACGCCACGGTCGTGGGCGACGAGCCGGCGACGAGGTCGCCCTCGGACTCGTACCCCTTGGCGAGCA
>JAGQTE010000393.1 GCA_020439175.1 Acidimicrobiales bacterium
CGAGCAGCTGCCGAGCTACGAGTGGGCGCAATCGACCTTGCCCAGTTGACCGACAACTGATGGCAATCGGTGTGCCGAAAGGCGATCACCGCACCTAGCCTGGGCCGGTCACCATGGACCGCCCCGCTACCGCCGAAGACGTCCTCGACGCCCAGCTCGAGGGCGATCGCTCCCTCAAGCCCGGATCGGCGCGCGCGGCGCTGAGCTACCCCATGTTCCGGCGGGTCTACTTCGGCTCGCTCGGCTCGAACGTCGGCACCTGGATGCAGAACGTCGTGCTGACGGCGTACGCCTGGGTGCTCACCGGCGACCCGGCCTTCGTGGCGCTGATGGGCTTCGTCCAGCTCGGGCCGCTGGCCCTCTCCCCCATCGGCGGCACGATCGCCGACCGCTACGACCGCCGCCGCCTCCTGATGGGCATCTCGGTGTTCCAGGCCTTCGCCGCCATGGCGCTGGCGCTCGTGACGCTGGCGGCCGATCCGAACCGTCTTGCGCTGCTCGGCACCGTGTTCGTGATCTCCCTGGGCCAGGCGGTCAACGGCCCCACCTTCTCGGCCACGCTGCCGACGCTGGTGCGCGCCGAGGACCTCTCGGGCGCCGTGTCGCTGACGTCGGCCAACATGAACGTCTCGCGCGTGCTCGGCTCGATGATCGGCCCCGCCATCTACGCCGGGTTCGGCGTGTCGTGGGTGTTCGCCCTCAACGGCCTGACCTACTTCTTCATCGTCGTCGCGCTCTGGACCGTGCGCGTCCCGAGCCCCACCGTGCGCGACGACGGCCTCTCGGCCATCGGTCGGGTGCTCGAAGGCTTCCGCATCGCCAAGCGCGACCGCATCGTCGTGCGCATCCTCACCACCGTCGCCGTGTTCTCGTTCTGCTCGCTGATCTTCATCACCCAGATGCCGACCCTGGCCGAGGAGCACCTCGGCGTCGATCCCGAGTCGGGCACCTACGGCCTGCTCTTCGCGTCCTTCGGCCTCGGCGCCGTCGTCGGCGCGCTGTCCGTCGGCAGCGTCTTCGTGGGCCGCCGCTTCGAGCCGCTGGTGCGGATCAACCTGGTGCTGTTCGCCCTGCTGCTCGCCGTGTGGACGCTCAACACGTCGCTCGCCGCCGCCTTCCCGATCGGCTTCGCGCTCGGCATCGTGTACTTCATCGTCATCACGGTGCTGTCGACGGCGCTGCAGAGCCGCATCGCCAACGCCACGCGGGGCCGGATCATGGCGCTGTGGATCATGTGCTACGGCGGCACGGTGCCGATCGGCAACCTCGTGGCCGGACCGATCATCAACGCCACCTCGCTGACGGCGGTGCTGGTGTTCGGCGCCGCCGTCGCCGTGGCGTTGTCCTTCTATGCCCGCGGCCTCGACGAACCGGCACCCGCCGAGGTGGCGGCCGAGCTCAATCCGGCACCAGCGCCGCCCGCAGGAACTCGATGACCTCGCGCCGGCGTTGGGCCGCCGAGCGCAACGACGGCTCGATCCCGACGGCGCGCAGCACCTCGACCTCGGTGGCGACGCCGACGATGGTCGAATAGACGCTGACCAGCAGCAGGCGGGCGTCGCAGCGCCGGAGGTGGCCCGCGTCCATCTCCGACGCCAGGAAGCCGGTAGCCCGCTCGATCATCGGCTCGAAGACGTCCAGGATGCGGTTGGACGCCGGCGGCCCGAGCCGGGTGACCTCACGCAACAGCCCCAGCAGCTCGGGACGACGGACGGCGAGGCGGAACACGGAGCGCACGATGGCCTCGATGCGGTCGAACCCGCCGCCCGAACGTGCCGCCGCGTCCTCGAGCGCATCGGTGAGCTCGGTGGCGCTGCGGTCGATCACGGCGTCGAGCAGGGCGACCTTCGACGGGTGGTAGTACAGGATCGTCTGCTTGCGGACGCCGAGCTCGTTGGCCAGCTGGTCGAGCGAGGTGGCGTCATAGCCCTTGGTGCCGAACGACTCGAGGGCGGCGTCGAGCAGACGGTCGTGCGTCGTGCGCGCATCCACCTCTGGGCTCGCCTCGGTGTCGCTCATCTGCTGCCTCCCGACCCCGCGGTGCACGGCGAGCGGGCCGTGCCGGTGGACCGTCGTCTACCAGATGGTAGACACAGCGCCTTACCAAATGGTAGAGAATGGCCCCGTGATCGCTGAGAACCTGGCGGGCAAGCGCATCTTCGTGACCGGGACGACCGGGTTCCTGGGCACCAACCTGCTCGAGCGCCTCCTGCGCGCCGTCCCCGACTGCGAGCTGGTGCTGCTGATCCGTCCGGGCCGCCGGTCCACGGTCGAGCAGCGGCTGGCGCGCGAGATCCTCAAGAACGACGCCTTCGACCGCCTGCGCGACGACCTCGGCAAGGACGGCTTCGCCGAGCTGTGCGCGCGGCGCATCACCCCGGTCGCCGGCGACGTCGGACGCGACGGCCTCGGACTGGACGACGACGGCCGGGCCGCCCTGGCGAGCTGCGACGTCGTCATCCACTCGGCCGCCACGGTCAGCTTCGACTCGCCGCTCGACAGCGCCGTGGAGGTGAACCTCCTCGGGCCGAGCCGCATCGCCGCCACCCTGCACGACCTCGGCGCATCGCCGCACCTCGTCGCCGTCTCCACCTGCTACGTCGCCGGCAACCGGCGCGGCGCCGCCCCGGAGATCCACGTCGCCGACAGCCCGTTCTTCGTCGACGTGGACTGGCGCAGCGAGGTCGACGGCGCCCGACGCGCCCGCAGCGACGCCGAAGCGCAGAGCCGCACCCCCGAGCGCCTCGCCGAGTTCCGCAGCCGCGCCCGCACCGAGCTCGGCGCCGCCGGCACGCCGCTGCTCGCCGACAAGACCGAGCAGCTGCGCGGTCGCTGGGTGTCGGACCGCCTCGTCGAAGCCGGACGCGCCCGCGCCGCATCGCTCGGTTGGCCCGACGCCTACGCCTTCACCAAGGCGCTCGGCGAGCGGGCCCTGCTCGAGTCCCGAGGCGACCTGCCCGTGTCGATCGTGCGACCGTCGATCATCGAGTCCGCCCTCGCCGAGCCACGGCCGGGCTGGATCCGCGGCTTCCGCATGGCCGAGCCGGTGATCATCTCCTACGCCCGCGGGCTGCTCAAGGAATTCCCCGGGGTCCCCGAGGGGATCATCGACGTCATCCCCGTCGATCAGGTGACCGCCGCCATCATCGCCGTCGCCGCCCGCGGCCCGCTCGACGAGCCCGACGTCGTGCAGGTGGCCTCCGGATCGGCCAACCCCTTGCGGTACCGCCACCTCGTCGACCAGGTCAGCGACTGGTTCGGCCTGCACCCGCTCTACGACACCGAGGGCCAGCCCATCCTCGTGCCCGAGTGGTCGTTCCCCGGGCGTGGGCGGGTCCAGTCGCAGCTCACTCGGGCGAAGACGGCGATCGAGAAGGCCGAGCATGTGCTGCAGTCGTTGCCGCTGCGCGGCACCCAGGCCGAGTGGACCGCCAAGCTCGAGACCAAGCGCGAGGAGGCCGAGCGGGCCCTGGGCTACGTGGAGCTGTATGGCGCCTACGCCGAGTGCGAGGCGATCTACGGCGTCGACCGGCTCCTCGGCCTGTGGGACGACCTCGACGCCGACGACCAGGCGGCGTTCGGCTTCGACCCCCGGGTCATCGACTGGACCCGCTACGTCCGCGAGATCCACCTGCCGTCGGTGGTGCACCACGCCCGGGTGCGCACCACGCCCGGCGGGCGCGACGCCGAGCCGCGCGAGGTGCGCCTGCGCCGCCAGGTGCTGGCGCCCGAGCGTCAGCTGGCAGCGTTCGATCTGGAGAACACCCTGATCGCCTCCAACGTCGTGGCGTCCTACGCCTGGATCGCCACGCGACGGCTGCCGACCACCGACCGGCTGCGCTTCGTGGCCCAGACCCTGCGGGCGGCGCCCGGGTGGCTCGCCGAGGACCGCAAGGACCGCAGCGACTTCCTGCGGTTCTTCTACCGGCGCTACGAGGGCGCCCCGATCGACCAGATCGAAGAGGACGCCGCCGAGATGCTGAGCGACCTGATCCTCACCAAGTCGTTCCCCGCCGCCATCCGACGCGTGCGCGAGCACCGGGCGCTCGGCCACCGCACCGTGTTGATCACCGGAGCACTCGACTTCGTGGTGGCGCCGCTGGCGCCGCTGTTCGACGACATCGTCAGCGCCCAGCTCGACCGGTCGGGCAACCGCTACAAGGGCGAGCTGCTCGAGGTCCCGCCGACGGGCGAGAGCCGCGCCCAGGCGCTGTTCGACTACGCCGCCGACCACGACATCGACCTGCGCGAGGCGGTCGCCTACGCCGACTCGACGTCGGACCTGCCGATGCTCGAGGTCGTCGGGTTCCCCGTGGCGGTGAACCCCGAGACGCGCCTGGCGGCGCTCGCCCGCAAGCGGGGGTGGCTCGTCGAGCACTTCGCCAAGGCCAAGGGCGCCCCGAACCGCACGATCCCGATCGGACCGCAGCGTCGCCGCACCGGCGGCCTCGCCAACCCGCTCGTGCCCGGGAGGACGGCGTGAAGGCGCTGGAGTTCGGACGCAAGCCGGCCCGCTACGCCGCGGCGATGGCCGCGGGGCGCCTGACGCCCGGTGGCGGCGCCAAGGTCCGACCGCTGCGGCTCGCCGACCTCGACGTCCCGGCGCTGCCCGGGCCCGGTTGGCACCACATCAAGCCGCGCCTGTCCGGCATCTGCGGATCGGACCTGTCCACCATCGACGGCACGTCGTCGCGCTACTTCGAGCCGATCGTGTCGTTCCCGTTCGTGCCGGGCCACGAGGTCGTCGCCGATCGCGCCGGCGGCCCCGACGACCCGACCGACGGCACCGACCGCGTCGTGGTCGAGCCGGTGCTCGGCTGCGTGACCCGGGGCATCAGCCCGGTCTGCGCCGAGTGCGCCGCCGGGCACCTCGGCAACTGCACCAACATCACGTTCGGCGCCATCGAACCGGGCCTGCAGAGCGGCTTCTGCCACGACACCGGCGGCGGCTGGTCGACGATGATGGTCGCCCACGAATCCCAGCTGCACGCCGTGCCCGCCGAGCTGTCCGACGAGGCCGCCGTGTTGGTCGAGCCCACCGCCTGCGCCGTGCACGGCGCCCTGGCGGCGCACGCCGGTGCCGGCGACCGGGTCGTCGTGCTCGGTGCGGGGACGCTCGGCCTGCTGACCATCGCCGCCCTGCGCCGCTACGCTCCCGACGCCGCGCTGCTGGTCGTCGCCAAGCACCCGCACCAGCGAGCCCTCGCCGCCGAGCTGCTCGGCGACGCCGGACGCGCTGCCGGCGGCACCATCGTCGAGCCGGGCGAGCTCAAGCGCGCCGTGCGCCGCACCACTGGCGCCATGGCCGTCGGCGACGGCGCCATCGTGCGCCTGGCAGGCGGAGCCGACATCGTCGTCGACTGCGTCGGCAGCGCCGCCAGCGTGACCGACAGCCTCGCGGTCGTGCGGCCGCGGGGTCGGATCGTGGTCGTCGGCATGCCCGGCGTCACGACCGTCGACCTCACGCCGCTGTGGCACAAGGAGGCCCGGCTGGTGGGTGCCTACGCCTACGGCACCGAGGTCGTGCCCGAGACGCACGATCACGGCGCCGGCGAGCACCGCCGCACGTTCGACCTCGCCTTCGACCTGGTGGCTTCGGCCGACCTCGATCGTCTGGTGAGCGCCACCTACCCGCTCGCCCGCTACGGCGACGCCATCACCCATGCCGCCACCGCCGGCCCTCGCGGCGCGGTGAAGGTCGCCTTCGACCTGCGCGCCGAGAAGGAGCGCACGCGGCTGTGAACGCATCGACCTGCCCCGTCGGAGGGAACCATGCCTAGGCCCGGATTCGTGCTCGACGTCGATCGCTCGACGCCGCCGATCCTGTTCCACCACGGGGAGCAGTTCCGGCTCGAGAAGCTGCCGCCCGGCCGCAGCCGGGTGATCTACCCGGCCGAGCCCCTGCCCGCCATCGACGACGTCGAGGGCGCCATCCGTGACGCCCTGTGCAACCCGCTCGGCGACAGCGAGCCGCTGCCGGCGCTCCTGCGTCCCGGCATGAAGCTGACGATCGCCTTCGACGACATCTCGCTGCCGCTGCCCCCGATGCGCAGCCCCGACATCCGCCAACGCATCATCGAGCAGGTGCTCGACATGGCGGCGGCCGCCGGCGTGGACGACGTGCACCTCATCGCCGCCCTGGCCCTGCACCGGCGCATGACCGAGGCCGAGCTGCGCCACGCCGTCGGCGACCGCGTGTACGACGCCTTCGCGCCGCACGGCCTGCTGTACAACCACGACGCCGAGGACCCCGACAACCTCGCCTACCTGGGCACCACCGACCAGGGCGAGGAGGTCGAGATCAACAAGCGGGCCGCCGAGAGCGACCTGATCGTGTACGTCAACATCAACCTCGTCGCCATGGACGGCGGGTGGAAGTCGACGGCGACCGGTCTCGCCTCGTACCGCAGCCTGCGCCACCACCACAACGTCCACACCCTGCGCCACAGCCGCTCGTTCATGGACCGCCACAGCTCGGAGCTGCACCACTCCAACTGGCGCATGGGCAAGGTGCTGCGCGACAGCGGCGTCAAGGTCTTCCAGATCGAGACGACGCTCAACAACGACACCTTCGGCGCCGACGGCCCGCTGTCGGTGCTGCAGAAGCGCGAGTGGGAGTGGACGGCGAAGGACCGCATGACGTTCCTCGCCGTCAAGACCGGCCTCGACAAGCTGTCGCCGGCGCTGCGCCGCAAGGCGATGCACAGCTGGAAGGCGCCCTACGGCCTGACGTCGGTGCAGGCCGGTGAGGTCGAGGCCGTGCACGAGGTGACCACCGCCAACGTCTACGCCCAGCACCTGGTGCCGCTCGAGGGCCAGACCGACATCTTGACCTTCGGCCTGCCCTACATCTGTCCCTACAACGTCAACTCGGTGCTCAACCCGATCCTGGTCATGTCGCTCGGGCTCGGGTACTTCTTCAACCTCTACAAGGGGCGGCCGCCGGTGCGCGAGGGCGGCGTGGTGATCCTGTCGCACCCGACGCCGTGGGAGTTCCACCCGGTGCACCACCCGAGCTACATCGACTTCTTCGAGCAGGTGCTGGCCGACACGACCGACCCGGTCGAGATCGAGCAGCGCTACGAGCGCCAGTACGCCGAGGACGAGTGGT
Source organism: Acidimicrobiales bacterium (assembly GCA_020439175.1). GTDB lineage: Bacteria > Actinomycetota > Acidimicrobiia > Acidimicrobiales > Acidimicrobilacustridaceae > JAGQTE01. The sequence continues at coordinate 7,112 of JAGQTE010000393.1, forward strand.
ACCGCCACCTGTACCGCACCAGCTACGCCTACCACGGCGTGCACCCGTTCTACATGTGGTACTGGGGCAGCCACGGCCTCCAGCACGCCGGCAAGGTCATCATCGTCGGCGGCGACGTGCGGGCCGTGCGCCGGCTGGGCTTCACGCCGGCATCGACGCTGCAGGACGCCTTGGAGATGGCGACCGACGTCGTCGGCCCGCAGCCGACCATCACCCACGTCCACAACCCGCCGATCCTGATGGCGGACGTGACGTGAGCCTGCCGGGCCGCAACGAGCCCAAGCGCCTCCCGATCAACCCGGAGGCGCTCGCCGGTGTGGCGCGCGCCGCCGGGCGCCGGAGCCTGGCGTCGACGATGGCGCGGGTGCCGTTCCCGCTGCGCGCCCCGACGGTCCCCGTCGGCGTCGAACCGGCGCCCCGGCCGTCCAAGCTCGGCGCCGAGTACGACACCGACTGGGCCCGCCGCTACCCCGCCCGCCTGGCGCGCGTCGTGCTCGTCGAAGGGGTCGTGCGGCCGGCGGCCTACGCCATCGCACGACCGATGGTCGGCGGCACCGACCGGGTCGCCGACTACGAGGGCCCGGCCATCTTCGCCGCCAACCACCACAGCCACATCGACACCGGGCTGTTGCTGTCGACCATCCCGGAGCCGTGGCGCCACAAGCTCGTCATCGGTGCCGCCGCCGACTACTTCTTCGGCAACCGGGTGACCGCGCCGCTGAGCGCCCTTGCCATCGGGGCGATCCCGATCGAGCGCACCCGGGTGTCGCGGCGCTCGGCCGACGACGCCGCCGCGCTGATCGACGACGGCTGGAGCTTCCTCATCTTCCCCGAAGGCGGCCGCTCCCCGGACGGGTGGGGCCAGGAGTTCCGTGGCGGCGCCGCCTACCTCTCGCTGCGCTGCGGCGTGCCGGTCGTCCCGGTGCACCTCGCCGGCACGGGTCGGATCCTGCCCAAGGGCACCAACGTCCCCAAGCCGGGTCCCACCCGGGTCACGTTCGGGCACCCGCTCTGGCCGACGCCCGACGAGGACTCGCGGCGCTTCGCCGCCCGCCTCGAGCAGACGATCGCCGCCCTCGCCGACGAGGCCCGCACCGACTGGTGGTCCGCCCGCCGACGCGCCCACACGTCGTCGACCCCGAGCCTGTCCGGCCCCGAGGTCGGCGCCTGGCGCCGAACGTGGGCGCTCGGCGACCGCACCGCGGCGCGCCGGCGCGCGGCGCGGGCCTGGCCGAATCTCTAGGCGCCTCCGCCGGCGCCGGACGCGACGGTGCCGCCCGCACGAGCGAGCGGCACCGGTCGCGACGATGTGCCGCCAGAGCGGCCGTCGGTCGGGCTCAGCCGCCCGCACCGTCCAGGCTGTCGAGGTCGATGCCGGCCGCCGACGACGCGCACGAGACCGTCGCGTCGGTGATCTGTGCCTCTTCCTCGGCGCTCAGGTCTCCGTACTTGCGGAAGTTGAAGCCCTTGGCCGCCAACTCGTCGGTGATGCACGTCGCCAACGCGCTGTCGATGCCTTGGCTCGTCAGCTCCTTGGCGAAGTCTTCCTTGGTCAGGGTGTTGGAGCACCCGGCCGCCACGCCGGCCACGCTCAACGTCAACACCACGCCTGCAATCACTCGTCGCATCGCCCCTCCTGTTCGGGCACCGGTCTCCTGTCCAGCGGTGATCCGCCGATCTCCTCCCCGGCTGGGGGTGGACCGTAGTCCGATCACGGAGACGGGGTGGTCGATGTCGGCGTGCTCGAGCGGTACACGTCGGCGCACACGAGCTCGCGCGTCCGGCCGCCGCAGGTGAGCGCGAACTCCTCGTACTCGCTCCCCGGCACGGCTCGGTCGAAGAGCTGATCGCAGGCGGCGCCGTCACCGTCCTCGCAGGCGACCCAGAGCAGATCGAGCTGCGGGTCGTCGCCGCGGGCCATCGGCTGGTTCGCCAGCCAGGTGTCGTCGGGATCGAGGGCGGCGGTCGTCGTGCTGCCGACGGCCGCCAGGTTGTCGATCCCGATGCAATCGACACGGATGTCGGTGAGCCGTCCGACCTGGGAGGGCGCCAGCACCGTCTCGTCCTCGAGCGCCACCGCGCCGACCTCGGCGAGGACACGGTCCACGTAGCACCCTGCCTGGACGTCATCGAGTCGACCCGCCCAACGCTGCTTCACCTCGGCCACGGCGGCGTCGCGGTCGACGCTGTCGCCGCTGCAGCCGGCGGTCAGGAGGACGACGGCGACGCATGCCACCACCACGGCAGGCCAGGACCGGCGACGGGACACGGCGAGCTTCGGCACCCCGCGATTGTGCCAGCCGCGCACGGCGGCCACGGCGCACGTCGCGCAATCGCCGGCGGTCGGTGCCCATCTCCCCGGTACCCTGGCTGCACCGCCCGGGTGGGGCAACGATGCCTCGTCACCTCAACGACGAGTGGCCCCCGGGCTTCCCGACTCCCTGCCGTCGGCGCGCGCCGCCGGGCACCGAGGTCCTGGAGGCCCCATGCAGCATCCCTTCGGACAGGTCGACGACCGTGACGCCTGCGGGGTCGGCTTCGTCGCCGACGCCGGTGGACGCGCCGACCGCGCCATCGTCGAGGCCGGACTGGCGGGGCTCGCCGGCGTCCGCCACCGCGGCGCCGTCGCCGCCGACGGGGCCAGCAGCGACGGGTGCGGCCTGCTCACGCCCCTGCCGGTCGAGCGGTACGGGCCGGCGGGCACGGTGGTGGCCATGCTGTTCGGGCCGTCGACCGACCCGTCCGACGAGCTGGCAGCACTGGCGCAGGATCTCGACCTGGCGCTCGTGGCGGTCACGGCGCCGCCCGTCGACACGACGGTGCTCGGGGCGCAGGCCCGCCGGTCGCTGCCGCCGTTGTGGCAGGCCCGCCTGGCGCCGGTCGGGCCGCTGGTCGAGCGGCTCGCCGACGGCGACGACGAACCGGTGGAGCGTGCGGCGTGGCTCCTTCGCCATCGCTTGCGCGCCGTGTCGGGCGCCTACGCCGCGTCGTGCTCGGCGCGCACGATCATCCACAAGGGGCTGGTGCGGGCCGACCGGCTCGCCGACTTCTGGCTCGACCTAGCCGACGACGACTTCACCGCGCCGTTCGCCGTGTTCCACCAGAGGTACTCCACCAACACGGCGCCGAGCTGGGAGCGCGCGCAGCCGATGCGCAGCCTGTCCCACAACGGCGAGATCAACACGATCGCCGGCAACATCCGCCGGCTCGCCGCTCGGCGTCTCGGCACCGAGCGTGCCGGACTCGGACCCGAAGCCGATCTGGTCCCGATCCTGGACCCGGCAGGCTCCGACTCCGCCCAGCTCGATGAGGTGCTCGAGCTGCTGGTGCGCGGTGGGCGCGACGTGGCCCACGCCATGGCCATGCTCATACCGCCGGCCTGGGAGGGCGACCGCGAGCTGCCGGCAGCGGTGCGGGGCGCGTTCGCCTATCACGCCTCCCTGATGGAGCCGTGGGACGGTCCTGCCGCGGTGGTCTTCACCGATGGACGGGTCGTCGGCGCCGCGCTCGACCGCAACGGGCTGCGGCCGTTGCGCGTGACGCGTTGCGACGACGGGTTCGTGGTGTGCGCCTCCGAGGTCGGCGCCGTGCCGCTGGACGGGCACGGTGCGCAGACCCACAGCCGGCTGGGGCCCGGCGACCAGCTGGTGGTCGAACCCGGTGTCGGCGTGCACACCACCGCCGAGCTGCACCGACGTCTGACGGCACAGGCCCCGTACGCGTCGTGGGCTGCCGACGGCCTGCGCCCAGCCGACGCCGGTGACCCGATCGAGCTCGTCGGCGACGACCTCGCCGCCCGCCAGGTGGCACACGGCTGCACGCGCGAGGAGGTGGCGATGGTCCTGCGACCCATGGCCACCGATGCCGCCGAACCGAGCTTCGCCATGGGCGACGACGCTCCGCTTCCCCATCTGGCGGGCCGGCCGCGCCCGATCGCGCACTTCGTCCGCCAGCGGTTCGCCCAGGTGACCAACCCGCCGATCGACCCGCTGCGGGAGCGACGCGTCATGAGCCTGCGCACCCTGCTCGGGCCGCGCGCGCCGCTCCTGGGTGAGGACCCGACGGCGGCACGCCTGATCGAGCTTTCGTCCATGCTCCTGTTCCCCAGCGGGGTCGAGGCGCTGCGTTCGCCGGCGTGGAGCCCCTTCCCGGCGGCCACGCTCCCCCTGCACTTCGCCGTCGCCGCCGGGCCCGGTGGCCTCGCGGACCGGCTCGACGCGCTCGGGCAGGCCGCGGTGGGCGCCGCCGCCGACGGCGCCGGGATCGTGGTGCTCGACCACGCCGGCGTCGACGCCGAACATGCACCGGTGCCGGCGTTGCTCGGGCTCGGCGCGGTGCACCAGCAGCTCGTGCAGGCCGGGAGGCGCGCCGACGTGTCGCTCGTGGTCGTGGCCGACGACGCTCGGGACAGCCATGCCGTGGCCGCCCTCATCGGCTTCGGCGCCGACGCCGTCTGCCCGCGGCTCGCCTTCGAGACGGTCGCCGATCTCGCCGACGACGACGACAGCTCGGACATCGCCGCGCCGGAGGCGCAGGAGCGCCTCCGGAGCGCCATCGAAGGCGGCGTGCGCAAGATCCTGTCCAAGCTCGGCATCTGCACCATCGACGGCTACCGCGACGCCCGGGCCTTCGAGGTGCTCGGGCTCGGCGCCGACGTCGTCGAGCGTTGCCTCGCCGGCGCCCCGAACGTGGTCGGCGGGCTCGACCTGGTCCAGGTCGGCGCCATGGTGCTCACCCAGCACGCCGAGGCGTGGCCGGCCGACGGCTCGACGCCGACGCTGGCGTCACCGGGATGGGTGCGCGTCCGCATCGGCGGAGACCCCCACGCCAACGACAAGCCCGTCGTGGCTGCGCTCAACGAGCTCACGGGCACCACGCCGACCGCCCGCGGGAGCGAGCCACCGAGCGCAGCAGCGCGCCTGACCGCTGCCGCCCACCTGCTCCAGCGCGCCATCGCCGGCGATGACGAGGAGCTGTACCGCCGGTTCGCGCAGCTGGTCGACGATCGCCCACCGCTGGCGCTGGTCGACCAGCTCGAGGTGCTCCCCGACGTGGCACCCGTCCCGATCGACGAGGTCGAGTCGGCCGAGTCGATCGCCCGCAGGTTCTCGACGGGCGCCATGTCGCACGGCGCGCTCTCCAAGGAGGCGCACGAGACGCTCGCCGCCGCCATGAACCTGCTCGGTGCACGCTCGAACTGCGGCGAGGGCGGCGAGGACCCGCAGCGGTTCCGCACCCGTGGACGCGGACGGGACGACCGCAACTCGTCCATCAAGCAGGTGGCGTCGGGCCGCTTCGGCGTCACGCCGGAGTACCTGGCCGTCGCCGATGAGATCCAGATCAAGATGGCCCAGGGCTCCAAGCCCGGTGAGGGCGGGCAGCTGCCGGGCCACAAGGTCACCCGCGAGATCGCGGCGCTGCGCCACACCCAACCCGGTGTCGGCCTGATCTCCCCGCCCCCGCATCACGACATCTACTCGATCGAGGACCTCGCCCAGCTCGTGTACGACCTCAAGCAGGTCATCGCCGCCGAGGTGTCGGTGAAGCTCGTCGCCGGCGCCGGCGTCGGCACGATCGCCGCCGGGTGCGTGAAGGCGCTGGCGGACACGGTCCACATCTCGGGCGCCAACGGTGGCACGGGCGCCAGCCCTCTCTCCTCCATCAAGCACGCCGGGATGCCGTGGGAGCTCGGCCTCGCCGATGCGCAACAGGC
>JAGQTE010000394.1 GCA_020439175.1 Acidimicrobiales bacterium
CGTGGGCAACCACGACGCCCGGCCGGCGCGACCCCTGCGCGGGGACGCCGATCCGGACACCACGGTGCCGGCGGCCGACGGCCTGCGGATCGCCGGCCTCGGCTGGCCCGATGGCGCCGACGTGCACGTGCACGACGCCCCCGGGCTGCGCATCGTGCTGGCCGACACGACCATCGAGCATCGCCACGTCGGCACCTACGACCGCTGTCGCACACAGGTCGCCGACCTGGCGGCGGACGCCCGGCGCCAGGGTCGGCCCGTGTTCGTGGCCGGCCACCACTTCCCGATGCCGCTACCGGTGCCGCACTTTTGGCCGCCCGGCGTACCGCCGTCCGAGGCGAGCCGCTTCTTCGCCACGCTGGCAGCGGCCAACCCGGCCGCCTTCTACAGCGCGGGACACACGCATCGGCACCGGCGCTACCGGCGCCACGGGATCCCGGCCACCGAGGTGGGCTCACCCAAGGACTACCCCGGCACCTGGGCCGGCTACACGGTCCACGAGGGCGGCATCCGCCAGACGGTGTGGCGCGTCGGCACGCCCGACGTGCTGCGCTGGACCGAGCACAGCCGCCGGGCGGCGCTGGGCGCCTGGGGCCTGTGGAGCCCGGGGCGCCTGCGCGACCGGTGCTTCTGGCACCGCTGGCCGGCGCTGGCCTGACCGACGCGGCGCGGCCGTTCAGCCGGCGAAGTTCGGGCTGACGACCGCCGGCGGGGGTGCTGTCGGACCCGATGCCGTCGGCGCCAGCATGCCGATCGGCACCCAGGCCACCTCGCCGAACACGTCCGGGTTGCGCACCAGCACGGCGCAGTCCTCGACGGTGCAGTCGACCGCCGTCCCGTCGCGCAGCGTCAGGGAGCGCTGCAGGGTGAACGTCGCCGCCGCACGACCGAGATCGTCCGTCGTGGTTGTGACGGCGGTGGCGTCATCGCAGGCGACCGGGGTGAGCAACCAGCGATCGGCGCACTGCACGATCTCCACCGTGTCCGCCGAGGTGAACCACCGCCCGGAGACGGTGACCTGCTGGCCGACGGCGAGGTTCGTCGACGGCGACACCGCCGCCTCGGGCAGCGGCAGCAGCGGGGCGTTCGGGTCGAACCCCAGGTCGGCGGCCGGCGGTTCGATGCCCGGTCCGTACGTGAAGGCCACGACGCGGCAGGCACCGACGGCCGTGCGACAGTCGATTCCACCGACGCCACCGAGGCCGTTCGCCACGCGGACCGTCGTCACGAACGAGCCGTCCTCGGCAACCGGGGCGCCACCGAGGGTCAGGCTCGACGGGCAGAAGCCCGAGAGATCCGGCGGGGTGGCGCCGCACTCGACCAGCGTCGTCGAGGATCCGGTCTCGAACCACCAGAAGTGCTCACCGCGGACGGTGACCTGCTGACCGTCGACGAGGTCGAGGGCCGGATCGACGGAGATCGTCGGCGGTGGTGCCAGCGGCGCGCCAGGGTCGAAGGCGATCGGCTCGATCGCTTCGAGCAGGGGGTTCCCCAACGTGCCCGCCCGCAGCTCGCAGGCCGTGCTGCGGCAGTCGGCGGTCGAGACGTTGCCGCCGTCGTCGATCAGCGTGAGCACGGCGTGCACCTGGACCCGTCCGGCCAGGTTGCCGCCGGCGTCGAACGCCATGCCGGCCGCCGTGCCGTAGTCGCAGCCGGTCCACGACGGCTCGCCGGTCACGCACTGCACGACCGTGGTGTAGCCGGGTGTGGCGAGCTTCTCGGGGCCGACGTCGCCGACCGCGCCCATCGCCGCCAGGTCGGGCGTGAACCCGCCGAGCCGCTCGTTCCAGCGCAACGGTTGGTCGGCACCCTCGTCAGGCACGGCGATCGGGGTGCCGGGTCCGTAGCTCTCCCCGATGAAGTTGCTGCCCGTCACATCGATGATCTGCCCGTCGAGCAGCCCGGTGCTCGGCGTCGCCACCAGCGAGGGCGGCGGGGCGAGCGGGGCGCTCGGATCGAACGCCAGCGGCGTGAACGCCGCCACGTCGTAGTCCCCGTAGGAGGTCCCGACCAGCCGGCACGTGTTCGGGGCGACCCGGCAGTCGTGGATCATGTCGTCGCTGTAGCTGTAGAGCGCGGCGCGCACATCGATCGACACCGTGAAGGCACCGGTTGGGTCAGGGACGGCCATGCCGGCGGTCTGACACGAGTACGGCGCCGCCGTCAGGCACTGCGAGATCATCACCGGCGGCACACCGGACCCAGGAGACGGCGTCCACGTCGTCGGGAACGACGCCCCGGTCACCGAGACGGTCTGCAGATCGACGAGCCCGGTGTCCGGCGTGACGGTCATGGTCGGCATGGGGGTCGGCGGTGCCAGCGGATCGAAGCTGATCTCGGCCACTCCGGCCAGGTGCGGGGCGACGCCCGGGACGCGCAGCTCACACGCGCCTGGAGCCGCCTGGCAGTCGACAAGGGTGTTGCCGACGACGTACTGCGCTCGCACCTGTACCGACCCGGCGATGGACTGATCCCCGGCGACCACGATGGGCTGGATCGACGCCCCGCGGCACAGCGTCGAGGTCGCGGTGTCGCATTGCAGCACGTACACGGACGTTCCGACCGTGTACCCCGAGCCGGTGACCCCGACCAGCTGATCGTTCACCAGGTTCGTCGACGGGGTGGCGACCAGGGTCGGGGGCGGGCGCAGCGGCCCGACCGGGTCGAAGGTCACGACCTGCACCCCGAGGTTGTCGATGCCGGTGCCACCGGCGATCACGCAGTCGAGTCCGAGCGGCGGGGTCCGACAGTCCACCACCCCGTGGGCGGACGTCGAGAGCATCGCCGACACTGTGTAGGACTGCGATGCGTTGCCGTCGCCGTCTGCCGCTGCCCACATCAGGCTCGACGAGTCACAGGTGTTCGACGCCGGTACCCCGACGCACTGGATGATCCCCGCCGACGTGAAGTTCGCCGGCAGCCCGGTCATGGTGACCTGCACGCTCTGGCCGTCGATCAGGTTCGTGGACGGCGTGGCGCTCAGGGTCACGGCCGCGCTCGCCGGTGCACCGATCCCGAGGACCGCTGCTGCCACCACGACGACCGCCACCACCGACACCCGCACGACTCGTCCGCGACGCAACGATGCACCCATGGACCGCTCCCATCCCCTCGCGGCACCCGACCGGTGCAGCGACACCGACCTTAGTGCTCCCGGGCGGACGGCCAAGCGAACCGTGGCGCGGCCCCGCTCACGCGTGGGGATCGGTCGGCACGATCGCCACGGCGCAGTCCAATCTCCCCGGCAGGCCGGTGGCCACAGAGCCGAAGACCCGCTCACGCCAGCCGGACCGTCCGTGCGAGCCGATCACGACGAGGTCGGCGTGCTGCTCGCGGGCCGTGTCGACGAGTGCCTCGATCGGCCGGTCCTCGATCAACACGGTCCGGTGCGCCACGCCGGCATCCATCAACGGGGCCGCCCACTGCTCGGCCATCTCGTCGAGGCGTCGGTCGCGGATCGTGGCGAAGTCGACGCCAGGTTCGTGCTCGAGCTCGGCCAGCGGCTCGAAGGCGTGCACCAGCACCACGGTGCAGCCCGTCTGGGCGCCGAGGGTCGCGGCCCAGGCCACGGCCTTCGCCGCACCGGCGGAGCCGTCGGAGCCCACCACGATCGTCCGGAACGTGTCGTCAGCCATGTGCCTGTCCCTCCTGCGACTCTGCCGCGCCGGCATGATCATCGGCCGTCGCCCGCAACGACGCCACCACCGTCACCGTCAGCACGACGGCGATGAACGCCAACGACAGCAGCGTCGGCAGGTGGTACCAGTGGCTGGCGATCATCTTCACGCCGACGAACGCCAGGATGATCCCCAACCCGACGTTGAGGTACACCAGCCGGTCGGCGGCCCCTGCGAGCAGGAAGTACAGCGAGCGCAGCCCCAAGATGGCGAAGACGTTCGAGCTGAAGACCACGAACTGGCTCCGGCTCACGGCCAGGATCGCCGGGATCGAGTCCACGGCGAACACCACGTCGGTCAGCTCGACCATCACCAGCACCACGAACAGCGGCGTGGCGAAGCGACGCAGGTCGCGCCGCACGAAGAAGTGCCGCCCCTCGTAGTCGGCCGTCACCGGGATGGTGCGGCGCATCAGCTTGAGCACCGGGTTCTGCTCGGGGTGGATCTCACCCTCGTCGTGGGTCGCCACCCGCCACGCCGTGAACAGCAGGAACCCGCCGAACACGAAGATCAACCACTCGAGCTGGTTGAGCAGGGCGATGCCGGCGAAGATGAACGCGAACCGCAGCACGAGGGCGCCGAAGATCCCCCAGAACAGGACGCGGTGCTGCAGGTGCTTGGGGACGGCGAAGTAGCCCAGGATCACCGCCCACACGAAGACGTTGTCGACGGACAGGCTCTTCTCGATCACGTACCCGGTGATGTACTGGGTGGCGGCGTCCCCGCCGAGCCACACCCACATGACGAACGTGAACGACACCCCCAGGGCGATCCACACCGCCGAGCTGACGGCGGCCTCCTTGAACGAGATCTCGTGGTCGTCGCGGTGCAGGAGCAGATCGATGGCGATCAGCACCGCCGTGAAGGCGAGGAACGCCACCCACGCCAGGGGCGAGACGACGATGTCGCTGCCGGGCGGCGCCGCTTCGGACGCCGCGACGAGCGTGGAGATGGGCACGGCGGACGAGTCTCGCGCAATGGCGATGCCCTTCGGCGCCCTGCCCTAACCTCGCCCGGATGGACGTAGGCATCGCACTGCCGACCATGGCGGACGGCTGGCAGCCGGACACCCTGGGGCGCTGGAGCGCCGCCATCGACGACGGGCCGTTCTCGAGCATCTCGTGCGGCGAGCGCATCACGTTCCGCAACGTGGAGATGCTCACGACGCTCGCCGCCGCCACGGCAGCCACGCACCGGGTGCGTGTCTTCGCCAACCTGGTCATCGCCCCCTGGCACGCCACGACGCTGCTGGCCAAGCAGCTGGCGACGCTGGACCTGCTCTCCGGTGGGCGGCTCGACGTCGGCCTCGGCGTCGGCGGGCGCGGCCAGGACTACGCCGCGCTCGACGCCTCCACGGCACGACGCCATCAGCGCCTCGACGATCAGGTCGCCGAGCTGCGACGCCTGTGGGCGGGCGAGCCGCCGGTGCCCGACGCGCCGCCGTTGGGTCCCCCCTGCGTGCAGCCGGGCGGACCGCCCCTGTACGCCGGCGCCATGGGTCCCAAGGCGATGGCGCGGGCCGCTCGGTGGGCCGAAGGCATCTCGGGCTTCTCGATGAGCCTCGACCCCACCGAGGTGCGCGACGCGGCGTCGATGGCGGCCGACGCCTGGTCGGCTGCGGGGCGGGAGGCGCCGCCGCGGCTGCGGGTGGCGTGCTTCTACGCCCTCGGTCCCGATGCACCGGCCGTGCTGGAGCGCTTCGCCAACGAGTACCTCGCCATCTTCGGCACGGCGATCGCCGAGGCGATGGCCGCGACGGCCGTGCTGTCGTCGGCCGGCCGAGTGGGCGCCGCGCTCGAGGCGCTGGC
>JAGQTE010000395.1 GCA_020439175.1 Acidimicrobiales bacterium
CCCGACGCGTACAGCGCCCGGGCGCGCGACCACACCGGTTCGACGTCGATGCCGTCCGGGTCGTAGGCCTCGTCGCCCACGGCCGTGACGGCGTCGAGGTCGTCGGGCACCGGGCAGGTGCGCACGACGTGGACGCGCGCCACCTGCCCGACCGGTGCCAGCACCGGTGCTGCCACGGCGCGCGCGGCGCCGGTGGCGACCGTGGCGAGGCCGCCGGCGGCGCGCCACGGGAGGCGCAGCGCGCTCACTGCACCTCCGCCGCCAACTCGGGGAACACCTTCGACACCTTGTCGAGCACGTAGGAACCGTAGGTGCCGTCCCACGCCGTGACCGCCTGCCCGTCCCAGCGGGCGGCGGCGTCGGTGGCACCGGCACCCAGCCCGGGGACGATCGGGACCTCGACGTCCCACCCGGGATCCAGGAACAACGGGAACGCCAGCCGGTCGCGCCCCGAGAGGTTGCGGACCCGGTGGCTGGTCGAGACCCACCGGCCCCGGGTCATCCGCTCGAGCATGTCGCCGAGGTTCACGACGAAGGCGCCGGGGCGCGACGGCACGGCGATCCAGCCGGCGGGTCCGTGCACCTCGAGGCCGTCGGCGTCGTCCTGGGGGAGCAGCGTGATGAGCCCGTAGTCGGTGTGCTCGCCGACGCTCCACGTCTCGTCGAGCGCTCCTGGCGAAACCGGCGGGTAGCGGAAGATCCGGAACAGCACGAGCGGGTCCGCGGTGAGCTCCCGGACGAACCAGTCGGCGTCGAGCCCGAGCCCGACGGCCATGGCGCGCAGCACGTCCTGGCCCAGCGCCGTGACGGCCGCCAGGTACGCCTCGACGGCGCGTCGCATCCCTGGCGGTTCGGCGGGGTAGCGGTTCGGTCCGTGCAGCGGCGTGCCGGCGCGCACCCGGGGGTCATCGGCGGGGAGGTCCGTGCCGAAGTAGATGCCCTCCTTGCCGTCCGGTCGTCCGGCGGTGAGCTCTGCCCCGAGCGGGAACCACCCGCGCCAGGCACGGCCGCCTCCCGGCATGGCGATCGTCGCCTTCGTGGCGTCGGGCAGGGCGAAGAAGGCCTGTGCGGCGGCCGTGAGGTCGCCGACGACGGCGGGGGCGATGCCGTGGCCGACGATCGTGACGAACCCCACCTCGCGGCAGGCGGCGTCGATCGCCCGGCCGACGGTGTCGAGGCGTTCGCCGCGCCGTGCCGGCGCCACGTCGATGACGGGGATGGTGGCCACGGCGTGTCAGTCTCGCGGGTCGTGCCGGTGTGCACTCGGTACCCTGACGCAGGTCCGGGTCAGCGCTCGTCGGGGAGGCCGCCGTGAACCATCGCCGGGTGTTGCTCGTGCCCGTCATCGCCGCCGCGATCGCCGCGGCTGCCGCCTGTGTGGCTCCGGTGCCGCCGCCACCGCCACCACCGCCGGACGCGCCGACGCTCGAGGTGTCGGTCGTGCGCGACGGGTTGGCGCGCCCATGGGACCTGGGCTTCCTCCCCGACGGTTCGCTGGTGTTCACCGAGCGCTCGGGTGCCGTGCGGGCACTGGTCGGTGGCGAGCTGCGGCTGCTGGGCGACCCGCCCGACGTCAACGGCCTCGGGGAGGGCGGGATGCTCGGACTGGCGGTCGACCCCGACTTCGCCACCAACCGGCACCTGTACACCTGCTTCTTGTCGAACCTGTCGGGCACGCACGACGTGCGCGTCGTGCGCTGGACCGTCGACGCCGCCACGACCAGCATCACCGGGCGCGCCGACATCCTCACCGGCTTGCCCGTCAGCGCCACCTCGGTCGGACGCCACTCGGGCTGCCGGCCGCGCTTCGGGCCCGACGGCTACCTCTGGGTCACCGCCGGCGACGCCGCCACCGGCACGAACCCCCAGGACCCGCAGTCGCTCGGCGGCAAGATCCTGCGCATCGACCGTGACGGCGACCCGGCGCCGGGCAACATGGGCCCGCCGTTCCGGCCGGAGATCTACTCGTACGGCCACCGCAACCCGCAGGGTCTCGCCTTCCGGCCGGGCGACGGCACGCCGTACGAGGTCGAGCACGGGCCGGACTGCAACGACGAGGTGAACCGGTTGGTGGCGGGCGGCAACTACGGCTGGAACCCGGTGCCGACCGACGGCAGCGCCGGTTACAACGAGCTCGTCCCCATGACCGACCTCACCGAATTCCCGGGCGCCGTCGTCGCCACCTGGTCGTCGGGCTGTCCCACCATCGCCACCTCCGGAGCGGGGTTCGTGACCGGTCCGCAGTGGAAGGCGTGGGACGGCGCCCTGGCCGTGGCCGCGCTCAAGGGCACCCAGCTGCGCTTCTTGGTGCTCGACGCCTCCGGCGCCGTCGTGTCGGAGGGGGCCGGGGTGACGGACCGCGGCCGGCTGCGCGTGGCGATGCAGGGGCCCGACGGCGACCTGTACGTCCTCACCGACGCCGACCCCGGGGCGATCCTGCGCGTGCACCCGGTCTGAGGCTGCGCCACCGCGCCGCCGGGCGGGTCAACCGAGCGACGGGTCGACCTTGCGGATGCGATCGCCGCGGCGCACGACGCCGGGTTGCACGACGCGGGCGTTGAGCCCCCGCAGGCGGAGGTGGCGCAGGTCGGGGGCGTTGACCCACGTGCCGGCCGCCTCGCCGTACCAGCGCCGGAACTTGGCACACCCGGTGTGCGGCTTGTCCGACACCTCGATGACGGCCTCACCGACGGCCAGGCGCGTCCCGGCGGGTACGTTCGCCTCGGACAGGTCCAGGTCGACGAAGAGCTGGTCGCCGGCGAGCGCCCGGGGGTCGTAGGGGGCGTCGGCGCCGGTGGCCACGATGTCGGCGACGCGCACGCTCATCACCGTGAGCTGTGCCGCCGGGTCCGCCGTGCCGTCGGGCGTCGATCGACTCGGACGCACCGACCACGAGTCGCCGACGAGGCCGACGGCAGGGTCGAGGACGCCCTCGTCCAACACCTCGCGCTCGCCTGGTACGGGGCGGCGCACGATCAGCGCGACCGATCCGTCGTCGGCTGGTGCCGAACGGATGGCGGGCAGGGCCGCGGCGAGTGCGACGTCGTCGGGGTGCGTCATGCGGGCAGAGCCTACGATGCGGTGCCGCACGATCGGTTCGAGTTCCGGGGGGACCAGATGACGACGACCACGCGGATCCGACAGGGTGAGCTGCGCGGCAGCGAGCACCACGGCGTGGTGCGCTTCGCCGGCATCCCGTTCACGGCGCCCGTGACGGGAGCGCGGCGGTTCCGCCCACCGGAGCCGCACGACGGCTGGAGCGGCGTGCGCGGCGCCACGGCGATGGGTCCCATCGCGCCGCAGCAGGACCTGCTGGCGTCGATGATGGGCGCCGACCCCGAGCCGCAGGACGAGGACTGCTTGTTCCTCAACGTGTACACGCCGGCGGTCGACGACGCCCACCGACCGGTCATGGTGTGGATCCACGGCGGCGCGTTCATCATGGGATCGGGGTCGCAGGTCGGCTACGACGGCGCCTCGCTGGCACGCCGTGGCGACGTCGTGGTCGTCACGGTCAACTACCGCCTGGGCGCGCTCGGCTTCCTGCACCTCGCCGAGCTCGATCCGAGCTACGACCGCAGCGGCAACCTCGGCATCCTCGACCAGATCGCGGCGCTGGAGTGGGTGCGCGACAACATCGCGGCCTTCGGCGGCGATCCCGGCAACGTGACGGTCTTCGGCGAGTCGGCCGGCGGCATGAGCGTGGGGACGCTGCTCGGGACGCCCGCCGCCCGGGGTCTGTTCCACAAGGCGGTGCCCCAGAGCGGTGCGGCGCAGAACGTGTCGCCCGTCGCTCACGCCGCCGAGGTGACGCGTCAGCTGCTCGAGGCTGCCGGCGTCGAGGACCTCGACGGGTTGCTGGCGCTCGACGCCGACGCGCTGGTGGCGGCACAGCAGCAGCTGGCGCTGAAGACCTTCACCGACGTGGACGGGCAGATCGGTGCCGGTGCACGGTTGCTGCTGCCGTTCCAGCCGGTGGCGGACGGCGTCGTGCTCGAGGGCGCGGCGATCGATGCGGTCGCCGCCGGGAGCGCCGCCGGCGTGCCGGTGCTGGTCGGCACCTGTCTCGACGAGTGGAAGCTGTTCGCCTTCCTGGACCCGGCGCCGGTCGACGATGCGCTGCTCGAGACCCGGCTGGGCAAGGTGTTCGGCGACGGCGCGGCGGCCGCCGCCGTCTACCGCGACGCGCTCGGCGACCTGCCCCCGAAGGAGCTCTTCGGAGCGGCGGTCACGGATCTCGTCTTCCGCCAGCCGGCGATCCGGTTGTCCGAGGCGCTCGTGGCGAACGGCTCACCGACGTTCTCGTACCTGTTCACGTGGCCCAGCCCCACGATGGGCGGGCTGATGGGTGCCTGCCACGCCATCGAGGTGCCGTTCGTGTTCGGCAACCTCGACGCCGCCGGTCTGTCGATGCTGCTCGGCGACGATCCGCCCGCCTCCGTCGTCGACGCCGTGCAGGCCTCGTGGCTGGCGTTCGCCCGCACCGGGGACCCGTCGAACGACGTCGTCGGCGCCTGGCCGGCGTACGACACCGACCGGCGCGCCACCATGCGCCTCGACGTGCACACCGAGGTGCTCGACGACCCCGAGCACGAGCGCCGGCAGCTGTGGGCCGGCCTGACGTGACGCTGCTGCGGCGGCGGGCGGTCAAGTCCGCCGCCGACGGTGCCGATCACGGGACCATGCGGTCGGCACCGGTTCGTCGACCGGCGCGCCTGCGTCGGTCCCTGCTCGTCGTGGCATCGGTCGTGACCGCGGTGCTCATCACCGCCGAGGTGCCGCCCGCGGCGGCGGCGTCGGACACGACCCAGGTGCCGCTCCAACGCAACGTCTCGGAGCTGCGTGTCCCCATCGGCGGTGTCACCCCGCTGGCCAACGGGGGGCACGTCGGCGTGGCGCTGCAGCTCGAAGACGGGACGCAGTGGGGCTACGACCCCTGTCTCAACGGCGCCGACACCTTCCACGCCGCCTGCGTCAACGCCGGGCCGAGCTACTACAAGGTGCGCAACTGGACCTCGACCGGCACCACCTTCACGCCGAACATCACCGTGCCCAACAGCGAGTCCACCCCGTCGGGCACGAAGAACCACCAATGGGCCAACCGGGCCAAGGGCGTGCGGCTGGAGTTCTACCCGTACGGCCCGGGCGGCACCTACGACCCGGCGACGTCGACCGTGGGTGGGGTGCACCTCAACGCTTTCGGTGTGACGACCGGCTTCGACGGTCGTGGCTACACCCCCGACGTGGGCAGCGTGCCGTTCCCCGTGCAGGGGGCGCCGGGCACGGCACGCATCGGGGGCAACGTCCGCTCGACGCTGCCGGTCACCGCCGGGCGCCTCCAGGTCGACGTCTTCCAAGAGCACTCGATCTACGACCCGTACGACTACCGCAAGACCTCGACCGGCGTGGACGTCGGTGCGTTCGCCTCGCTGCCCAACAGCGGGTCGACGTGGACGAGCGGGCCGATCTTCGACGGCCTGTACCACCTGTTCATCGAGGACAAGGTTCGCAACACCAAGATCCAGGTCCTGGTACCGATCCTCGGCACGACGTCGTTCGACCTCGACCTCGAGGCCACCTGCTTCGGCTTCGACGAGTGCGCCTACGACAAGCCGACGCCGTTCGCGCCCGTCATCTCGACCGGCGGCTACCACCCGCTGACGCCCGCACGGATCTTCGACTCCCGCTTCGGCATCGGCCGTCCCTTCGGCGTCGCCGGGCCGGTGTCGGCGGGCGACGGGTCCAGCCCGGGCGAGCCGAACCCCCAGACGCGCGCGTTCAACCAGGCGATGCACGAGGTCAAGGTGACCGGTGTGGGTGGGGTCCCGAGCACCGGGGTGTCCGCCGTGGTGCTCAACGTCACGGCCACCGGTCCGACGGCGGCGAGCCACCTGAGCGTCTACCCGAAGCCGCCGCGCAGCACGCTCTACGACGATCAGGGGTCGTTCGGCGCGGGGACCATCCCGTCGGCGTCCAACCTCAACGTCGTCGCCGGCCAGACCGTGCCCAACCTCGTCGTGGCGCGCGTCGGCGCCGGCGGCAAGGTCCGCATCCTGAACAACAGCGGCTCCAGCCATGTCATCTTCGACGTGGTCGGGTGGTTCGACACCGGCACGGCATCGGGTGACGGCTTCACCGGGATCACCCCCGAGCGCATGCTCGACACCCGCGCCGGCTCGCAGATCGGCCCGTATGCCACCCCCTTCGGCGCCGGCCAGACCCGACCGGTGACGGTGGTCGGCGGCGCGGTGCCGTCCGACGCCACGGCCGTCGTGGCCAACATCACGGTCACCGGTCCCACCGCCGCCAGCCACCTCACGGCATGGCCGCACGGGGTGGCGATGCCCACGGCGTCCAACCTCAACTTCTCGTCGGGCCAGACGGTGCCGAACCTCGCCATCATCGGGGTCGGCGCCGGTGGGCAGATCGACGTGTTCAACAACGCCGGGACGGCCCACGTCATCGTGGACGTCGTCGGGTACTTCCGCGCCGGCGCCGGCGACCTGTTCACGCCGGCCGTCACCCCCAAGCGCCTGCTCGACACCCGGAGCACCTCCAAGGTCGGTGCGGGGGAGGTGCGCACCCTGGACGTCGACACGGGCGTGCCGGTGCCGCCGGGGGCGGCGGCCGCGGTGTTGAACACCACAGCCGTGTTCCCGAGCGCGAACACCCACCTCA
>JAGQTE010000396.1 GCA_020439175.1 Acidimicrobiales bacterium
CGTCGAGTTGGGTGGCGGTGGTGAGGATCTGGTTGGCCCGGTACTTGGAGGTGCCGCAGCGTCTCGCCAGGTTGTCGGCGGCGCCGCGTTCGCCGCAACGCTTCCACGGCCGGCCTTCCATGGCCGATGACACCACCTCCAACACGGCCGCGTGGGCGAGCTGCTCGAGCGCGATCGCCTCGCTCAACACCGCGTCCGCGGCATCCGGCGACAGGCCGGACAGCTCCGAAACCAACGAGGCCAGCTGGTTCCGGCACTCGGCGAACGCTGCCACGACCGCACGTTCGGTGTCGTCCACACCCACCACCCCCTCCCAAAGATCAGACGCCAGGAACAGAACAGGTGTTCGTTATCAAGGTACCGGTCGGCGGTGGCCTAGTCAACTGATCATCGATGTGACATCAGTCCTTAGCGTCACTGCACAAACCACTCGGCCGGGGACCCCGACCCAACCACAAGAACCGATCGCCCCGGTCGACCCGACGAGCCCGCTCCCCCGCTACGGCATCTTGCGCCACGGGCGTTCGAAGGGCAGGCGCCAGGCATACGGGGCGATGAGCTGGTGGATGGCGTTGGGGCCCCACGACCCAGGGGCATACGGCCGCACCGGTGGCGGGTTGGTGAGCAGGGGCACCGACCGCTCCCACAGCTGCTCGATGCCGTCGGACGTCGTGAACAGGGTGTGGTCGCCGCACATGGCGTCGTGGATGAGGCGCTCGTAGGCCTCGAGCACGTCGGACGTCTCGGAGATCTCGAACTGCAGGCTCAGCTTGTCGAGGCGCATGCCCGGCCCGGGGCGCTTGCCGTAGAACGACAGCGACAGCTTCGAGGCGTCGGCCAGGTCGAAGGTCAGGTGGTCCGGACCGTGGGCGCCGACGCCGGAGCCGGCCGGGAACATCGACCGGGGCGGCTCCCGGAAGGCGATCGAGATGATGCGCGCCCCCTCCGCGAGCCGCTTGCCGGTGCGCAGGAAGAACGGCACGCCCGCCCAGCGCCAGTTGTCGATGAGGCACCGCAGGGCGATGAAGGTCTCGGTCTCGGAGTGCGGGGCGACCCCCGGCTCGTCGAGGTACCCGGTGTACTGCCCGCGCACGACGTCCGCCGGTTGGATCGGGAGCATCGACCGGAAGACCTTGTTCTTCTCCTCGGTGATGGCGCGCGGCTCGAGGGCCGTGGGCGGCTCCATCGCCACGAACGCCAGGATCTGGAGCAGGTGCGTGACGACCATGTCGCGGTACGCGCCGGTGCGCTCGTAGAAGGCGGTGCGCGTGCCGAGCGACAGCGTCTCGGGCACGTCGATCTGGATGTGGTCGATGTGCTCGCGGTTCCAGATCGGCTCGAACAGCCCGTTGGCGAAGCGGAAGGCCAGGATGTTGAGCGCCGCCTCCTTGCCGAGGAAGTGGTCGATGCGGAAGATCTGCGCCTCGTCGAAGGTCTCGTGCAGGGCGGCGTTGAGACGACGGGCGCTGGGCAGGTCGGTGCCGAACGGCTTCTCCATGATGATGCGCGACCGGTCGACGAGGTCGGCCTCGGCCAGCATCGCCACCACCTCCAACGCCGCCGCCGGCGGCACGCTGAGGTAGTGCAGCCGGCGCGGCGCCGCGGCGAAGGTGCTCTCGACGTCGGCGACCGCCTTGGCCAGCCCCTCGGCGCCGTCCTGCTGGCTCACGAACGACAGGTTGGCGGCGAAGGCGTCCCAGGCCTCCTCGGTGACCGGCGACCGGGCGAACTCGTCGAGCGCGGCCCGGGCGACGGCGCGGAACCCGGCGGTGTCGAGGGGGTCGAGCGACGTGCCGACGATGCGGTAGTCGGGCAGCAGCCCGGCGCGGGCGAGGTGGTACAGGCCGGGCAGGAGCTTGCGGCGGGCGAGGTCGCCCGACGCCCCGAACAGCACGATGGCGTACGGGCTGACGGGCGAGATGAGCTCGGTGCCGATGTCGGTGGGGTCGGTGTGCGCCATGGGCCCTCCTGGGTGCGGGCGCGACCGACACGCCGGCGCCGGCCGCCCGACGCACGCTCGCCCACCGGTGTTTCGTGGCGATGAACCGCCCGAGGTCTCCCGATGAACGACGGCGCCGCTACGCCGAGAGCTCGCGCTTGAGGACCTTGCCGGCGGCGTTGCGCGGCAGCGGCTCGCGACGCACGACCCACACCGTCGGCACCTTGTACGGCGCCAGCGTGGCGGCGCAGTGGGCGGCGAGGTCGTCGGTGTCCAGCGCGACGCCCCCGTCGACCGGCACCACGACGGCTGCCACCTCCTGGCCGTGCAGCGGGTGGTCGACGCCGATGACGGCGCACTCGGCCACGGCGGGATGGGCGTCGAGGCACGCCTCGACCTCGATCGGCGAGACGTTCTCACCCGAGCGGATGATCAGGTCGCGCGCTCGGGCGTCGAGGGTGACCATCCCGTCGACGATGCGGCCGAAGTCGCCGGTGTCGACGAAGCGGTCACGCCGCACGACGGCGGCCGTGGCGTCGGCGTCGCGCCAGTACCCGAAGATCCCGTACGGGCTCTGCACGACGATGCGACCCAGCTCGCCGTCGGGCAGCGGTGCGTCGTCGGCGTCCCAGATCTCGACGCGGCAGGTGGGGTTGGGACGGCCGACGCTCGACGGGTGCCGCTCGTAGTCGGCGCCGGCGTTGGACACGACCGACGCCACCGTCTCGGTCGAGCCGTAGCCTGTGGCGAGGTTCTGCTCGACGTTCGGGAAGGCCGCCTGCACCTCGGCGCGCCGCGCCGGGCTGGTCGGCCCGCCGCCGAAGCCGATCTGGCGCACGGTCGACACGTCGAAGCGGGCGAAGTCCGGGTGGTGGATGACCCGGGGCCCGGTGCTGCCGATCGGCGACCAGTTGGTGACGCCCTCGCGCTCGATCAGGGCCAGCACGTCGAGCGGGTCGAACCGACCTCGCCGCAGCACGAGGCGGGCGCCGGTGGCGAAGCCCATGAGCACGGCGCCGAACAGGCCCGACACGTGGAACATCGGCGACGTGACGAGCGTGACGTGCGGGGCGGGCGGGGCCGGCGCCGGCACGGTGGCGGGATCGACGCCGCGGGCCTCGGCCTCGAGGACGGCGCGGCGGGCGCGCACGGCGCCGTTGCACAGGTTGACCTGCACGAAACCGACGAGGCCGCGGTGGCTGATGACGGCGCCGCGGGGTGCGCCGGTGGTGCCCGACGTGAACAGCACCAGCGCCGGATCGTCCTCGTCGACGGCGACGGGCGTCGGCGGGCCACCGGCGCGCTCGCCGCTGTGACGCAACGACGCCCAGTCGGACTCGATCGCGTAGACGGTGCACCCGGGCGGCGGCGCCCCGACCCGCTCCAGGCGCCGGGCGTCGCCGATGAGCAGGCGGGGCTCGAGGTCGGCCAGCGCCCGGTCGATCTCGTCGGTCGTCCACCAGCCGTTGCAGGCGCACACGACGCCGCCGAGGCTCGTCACCGCCCAGAACGCCTCGATCCACTCCCGGCAGTTGGCCGCCAGGATCGCCACCCGGTCGCCAGGCCCGATGCCGTGGCGTGCCGCCAGGCCGGCGGCGACGAGATCGACCGAACGTCGCAGCTCGTCACGGGCCGTCGTGGCGCCGTCGATCGTCACGGCGCCGAGCGGCCCCTGCCGGTCCACGACGGCGTCGAACAGCTGGCGCAGCGACCGGTGCCGCTCGGCGAAGACCTCCATCGGCACGCCCAGCACCGGCTCGGCCGTGGTGGCGAAGGGACCGGCGGCGCACACGTCGGCGACGGCGCGCCGGTGCAGCTCCGCCAGGGTGGCGTCGTCGAGCACCGCGTCGGCCGCGGCCACGCGGTCGTCCGACTCCGGGCCCGTCACGCCGACCGGTCCCGCGCCGACTCGACCGGCAGCAGCGCGGCGCCGACGAAGAAGCATGCGGCGCCGACGACCGTGCCGAGGTTGGCGACGGCGAGGTTGGCGAGCTCCCCCGTCGCACGCAGGTAGCGCGCCGCCACGGCGGACACGCCGAAGGCGATCGACCCGACCAGGTTGAGCGCGGCGATCGACCAGCCGGTGCCGCGGTGGCGCCAGCCCGTCCCCCCGGCGCTCGCCTCGACGTAGGCGAGCCAGCTCGCCACCAGGAAGCAGATGGAGCCGAACACGTCGGGGGCCCAGATCCAGCGCCGCTCCTGCACGACCGAGAGGGCGTCGCGGGTGGCGGCGTAGGTCGTGAGGTTGAAGAAGAGGGTGCCGGCGAGCTGGATGCTCGCCGCCCACCAGTCGATCCGGTGCGGCCAGACGGCCACGATGCGGCGGAACCCCCGCGGCACGGCGGCGTCGTCGTCGGGCCCCGTCGGCGCCACCAGGGCCTCGCGGAACTGCAGGTAGGCGGCCGAGGTGAAGAACACGGACCCGACGACGAACGTCCACGCCACGGCCGACTCCGACACGGCCGACGCGTAGAACGGCATGGGGCCGATGAAGAAGCAGGCCGAGCCGAGCATGAACAGCAGGCCCATGGCGATGCTCGACCCGCTGGCAGCGCGCAGCGGACCGTGGCGCCAGGTCGACCCGTCGGCCGGGCGCAGCCCGAGGCGCTTGCGGTGCCGCCGCGACGTCCACTCGACGACCGAACCGTCGGGACGCTCGAGGACGGCGCGCGTCACGAACGGCCCCAGGCCAGACGTGGCGCGCACCGTCCACCCGGGAGGGAGGTCGAGCTGCAGGCGGTGTCGGCGGGCGGTCGCCGCCGGCTCGTTCACCGCTTCTGGTGCGTGCGGCGCTTGCTGTGGCCGGCCGCCTTGGTGGGCGCGGTCCACAGGTCGGGACGCGAGCTCGCCCGCTCCTTGGGCTGCTCCGCCTCGAGGTCGGCCCACGCCTGGAGGATGTCGAGCAGCAGCAGGTCGAGGAGGCGGCGGCTCATGTCGACCCGCACCACGATGCGCAGCAGGTGCACGTCCTCGGCGTTGGGCGGCAGGTTGTACGCCGGCACGATCCAGCCGATCTCCCGCAGGCGGGCCGACAGGTGGTACACGTCGAAGCCGGGGTCGCCCTTGATCGAGAAGGTCACGACCGGCTCGGCCAGGCCCGGGTTCAGGATCGTGAACTTGCCCGTCGCCTCGAGCTTGTCGTTGAGGTACCGGGCGTTCGACATCATCGTGTCGACGAGCTCGGTGTACCCCTCACGGCCGAGGCGCATGAAGTTGTACATCTGCGCCTGCACCATGGACGAGCCGCGCGAGAAGTTGAAGGTGTACGTCGGCTGCGCGCCACCGAGGTAGTTGACCGAGAAGACCAGCTCCTCGGGCAGCTTCGAGCGGTCGCGGAAGACCAGCCACCCGATGCCCGGGTAGACGAGCCCGTACTTGTGGCCCGACACGTTGATCGACCACACCTGCTCGAG
>JAGQTE010000397.1 GCA_020439175.1 Acidimicrobiales bacterium
GAGGACGGCGACCAGCGCGCCGTCGTGCTGGTCGGTGTCCTGGCGGCCTATGGCGGGCTGGGCGTCGGCGTCGCCTCCTTGGCGCACTGGGGTCGGCGGGAGTCCGAGGACGCCGACGAGGCCGAGGAGGACGTCGCCGAGCTCGAGCAGCGCCACAGCCAGCGCACGGCGCTGTTGCAGTCGGTCTCGCACGACCTCCGGACCCCGCTCGGGGCCATCCGATCGGTGGTGACCGATCTGCGCGATGAGGTGCCGTACGACCCGGCGACGCGCCATGCGCTGCTCGAGACCGTGTGCGACGAGGTCGACCGCCTCGACGCCATGGTGGCCAACCTGCTGTCGATGAGTCGGATCGAGTCCGGCGTGATCGTGCCCGAGGTCCAGGCGGTCGACCTGGAGGAGTTGGCGTTGGAGCGGGTCGATGCCCTGCGGCCGCTGTTCCGCGACATCGACCTCGTCATCGACGTGCCGGACGAGGTGCCGTGGGCGCTCGTCGACTACGCCTTGCTCAACGAGGTGCTGACGAACCTGCTCGGCAACGCCTCGCGCTACGCGCCGCCCGGCACGACCGTCGCCGTGGTGGCCCGGGCCGAGGTCGACGCCACCGGTGCACCGACGGGCATGGTGGTGGTGCGCGTGATCGACCACGGCCCTGGTGTCGCCGCCGCGGACCACCAACGGATCTTCGAGGCGTTCCAGCACGAGGCGCGCAGCCGGACGACGGGTCTTGGGCTCACGATCTGCCGCGGCTTCGTCGGTCTGCACGGCGGACGGATGTGGTTGGAGGAGACCGCGGGCGGCGGAGCGACGTTCTGCTTCACCGTGCCCGGTATCGTCCCCGCCGTGGAGGAGCTGCGGTGACCAAGGTGCTCGTCGTCGACGACGACCCCGCCATCTGCCAGACCGTGCGTGCCGGCCTCGAGGCGCGCGGGTACGAGGTGGAGGTCGTGAACAACGGACGCGCCGCCATCGACCGCTGCGCCGCCGACAAGCCCGATGTCGTCGTGCTCGACCTGGGCCTGCCCGACGTGGACGGTGTCGAGGTCATCACCCAGCTGCGGACGTGGACGGACACGCCGATCATCGTGTTGAGCGCCCACGACAGCGAGCACCGCAAGGTCTGGGCCCTCGACGAGGGCGCCGACGACTACGTGACCAAGCCCTTCTCGATGCCCGAGCTGCTGGCGCGGGTGCGGGTGGCCGAGCGCCACCACGCCACCCGGGTCGGGCCCGACGAGTCGGTGTACACCGTCGGCGACCTGACGCTCGACGTCGCCCGGCACCGCTGCGAGCTGGCGGGCGAGGAGATCGGGCTCACGCCCAAGGAGTTCGGCTTCTTGTCGCTGCTCGCCAAGTACCCCGGCAAGGTGCTGACGCACCGCTTCATCCTCCACCATGTGTGGGGTCCGGAGCACACGAGCGAGACCCAGTACCTGCGGACCTACGCCACCAACATCCGTCGCAAGCTCGGCGATCCGCCCGGCGGCAAGCGGCTCGTCTCCAAGCCCGGCGTCGGCTACATGCTGCTCGACCCCGCCGACGACTGATCCGTGTCCGCCGACGGCTCGAACGTGCGGGCGCTCGCCCCGCTGCTGCGTGACGACCCCGAGCTCGCCCGGGTGCTGGGCCGGCGCGCCACGGTGCTCGCCGTGCCCGAACCGGCGCGCGCGCTCACCATCGCCGGGCTGGCGCACCTGTCGACGCGCCGACCGATCCTGGTGGCGGCGCCGACGACCGCCGATGCCGAGCGGCTCGCCGGCGACCTCGGCGTGTACCTCGGCGACGACGCCGTCGAGGCGTTCCCGGCCTGGGAGACGCTGCCGTTCGAGCGGGTGAGCCCGAGCGTCGAGACGATGGGACGCCGGTGCCGGGTGCTGTGGCGCCTGCGCGATCCGCAGCGTCGACCCGCCGTCGTGGTCGCCCCCGTGCGGGCGCTGCTGCAGCGCCTGGCGCCGCCCTCGCCGCTGACCGAGCCGGTCGTGGTCCGCCGCGGTGACGAGATCGACCCGACGGCGCTCGTCGAGCGGCTCGTGACCATGGGGTACCGGCGCGAGTACCAGGTGGAGGGTCGTGGCGAGGTGGCGGTGCGCGGCTCGATCGTCGACGTGTTCGGCTCGACCGCCGAGGCGCCGGTGCGCATCGATCTGTGGGGCGACGAGGTCGACCGCCTCACCACCTTCGCCATCGCCGACCAGCGCAGCCACGCCGACGTCGACGCCGTGGAGCTGCACGCCTGCCGTGAGCTGCTGCCCACCGACGCCGTGCGGGAACGCGCCGCCGAGCTCGTCGCCGCCGAGCCCTGGGGGCGTGAGCAATGGGAGCGCCTGGCGGAGGGGCTCACCTTCGACGGCATGGAGTCGTGGCTGCCGTGGCTCGTCACCGACGACGACGGCGGCCCGGCGCTGCTCACCGACGCGCTCGGCGACGACGGCCTCGTCCTGCTGGTCGAACCGCGCCGGCTGCGCGACCGCGCCGGCGACGTGCTCGCCGAGGAAGCCGATCTGGCTCGGTCCCTGGCGGTCACCTGGGGTGCCGACGACCGGGCGTTCCCGGCGTTGCACCAGCCCTTCGACGACTTGCTGGCGACGTCCTCGCTGCCGGCGTGGTCGGTCACCGTGGCGCCCGAGGGCCCCGACGTCACCACCATCGCCGCCGCCGGGTGGGCGCCGGTGATCGGCGACGGCGCACCCCTGCTGCGGCAGCTGCGGGACCTGCTCGCCGACGGGTACCGCGTCGTCATCGGCGCCGACGGCGCCGGCAGCGCCCAGCGGCTCGCCAACGTGTTCAGCGATGGCGGGGTCGACGTCGGCATCGACGACGGACGCGGCGTCGACCTCACCCGGCCCGGCGCCGTCGTGACGGTGGCGCCGCTGGAGCGGGGCTGCATCCTCCCGTCGATCAAGCTCGCCGTGCTGACCGAGGCCGACGTCACGGGACGCCGCCGGGCGCACCGGCGTGCCCGGCCGCGCAAGCGTCAGGCCGGCACCGGCATCGTCGACGACCTGGCACCCGGCGACTACGTCGTGCACGTGCAGCACGGGGTGGCGCGCTACGGCGGGATGGTGCGGCGGGCCATCAACGGGGTCGAGCGGGACTACCTGCTGCTCGAGTACCGCGGCGACGACAAGCTGTACATCCCGTCCGACCAGATCGACGCCGTACGTCACTACACCGGCGGTGACTCGCCGTCGCTCAGTCGGCTCGGCGGCGGCGACTGGGCCAGGTCCAAGGCCAAGGTCCGGGCCGCGGTCACCGAGATCGCCCAAGAGCTCGTCGTCCTCTACCAGGCGCGCCAGCACACGCCCGGCCACGCCTTCGCTGCCGACTCCCCGTGGCAGGTCGAGTTCGAAGGGGCGTTCCCGTACGAGCTGACACCCGACCAGGCGATCGCCGTCGGTCAGGTCAAGGACGACATGGAAGCGGCGGTGCCGATGGACCGCCTGATCTGTGGCGACGTCGGCTTCGGCAAGACCGAGGTGGCGATCCGTGCCGCCTTCAAGGCGGTGCAGGACGGCCGGCAGGTGGCGGTGCTCGTCCCCACGACGCTGCTGGCGCAGCAGCACTATCAGACCTTCGCCGAGCGCTTCGCCGGCTATCCGGTCCGGGTCGACGTGTTGAGCCGATTCCTGACGGCGGCGCAGCAGCGCGAGGTGGCGGAACGGGTGCGCTCCGGCGAGACCGACGTCATCATCGGCACGCACCGGCTCCTGTCGGGCGACATCGCCTTCAAGGAGCTGGGCCTGCTGGTCGTCGACGAGGAGCAGCGCTTCGGCGTCTCGCACAAGGAGCAGATCAAGCAGCTGCGCACCGGGGTCGACGTGCTCACGTTGACCGCCACACCGATCCCGCGCACGTTGGAGATGTCGTTGACGGGCATCCGGGACCTGACCGTCATCACGACGCCGCCGGCCGACCGCCAACCGATCCTCACCTACGTCGGCGAGTACGACGACCGGGCTGTGGCCGAGGCGATCCGGCGGGAGCTGCTGCGCGAAGGCCAGGTCTTCTTCGTGCACAACCGGGTGCAGTCGATCGAGAAGGTCGCCGCCGGGCTGCGCGAGCTGGTGCCCGAGGCGCGCGTGGCCATCGCCCACGGCCAGATGGACGAGGGGCAGCTCGAACAGGTCGTGCTCGACTTCTGGGAAGGCCAGTTCGACGTGCTGGTGTGCACGACCATCATCGAGTCGGGCATCGACATGCCCACCGTCAACACGCTCGTCGTCGATCGGGCCGACCTGCTGGGGCTGGGTCAGCTCCATCAGCTGCGGGGCCGGGTGGGGCGGGCCGGCTCGCGCGCCTACGCCTACCTGCTGATCCCGCCCGACCGCGTGCTCACCGAGGAGGCGTACGAACGACTCAAGACGATCGCCGAGGCGACCGAGCTCGGGTCGGGCTTCAAGATCGCCATGCGCGACCTCGAGATCCGTGGTGCCGGCAACCTGCTCGGCACCTCACAGGCGGGACACATCGCCGCCGTCGGCTACGACCTGTACTGCCAGATGGTCACCGAGGCGGTCGCCGAGCTCAAGGGCGAGCCGATCGCCGAACCCGCCGAGATCAAGATCGAGCTGCCCGTCGACGCCCACCTGCCGGGCGACTACATCGCCACCGAGGAGCTGCGCCTCGAGGCCTACCGGCGGCTGGCCGGCGTCATGACCGCCGACGAGGTCGCCGACATCCGCACGGAGTGGGAGGACCGCTACGGACCCGTGCCGCCGGTCGCCGAGGCGCTGCTCGACGCCGGGTTGCTGCGGGCGGTGTGCGTGCGCACCGGCATCCGGGAGGTGACCGTCGTCAAGGGACCGGGTGGAGCCGGCGGCTTCGGCGGCCCCCGGTGGGTGGCGCGGGTCACGCCGGTGGCGCTCAAGACGTCCAAGCAGATCCGCCTCGAACGGCTGTACAAGGGGGCGGTCTACAAGGAGGCGGCAGGGGAGCTGCAGCTGCCGATCCGCAACGCGGCGGCATCGGCGGGCGAGCTGGTGGCCATGCTCGACGACCTGTTGCCGGTGGACGGGCCATGACTGGTCCCCGGGGCCTGCCAGTCCCTAGGCTCGCATCCTTGTGAACCGTCTCCGCCCGGCCCTCGTCGGCCTCGTCGCCGCAGTCGTCGTGCTCCTGCTCGCACCGGCGTGCTCGGTCGCCGATCCGCCGGCGCTCACGTTCGACGACTGGACGCTGACGCGCAGCCAGCTGATGGACGAGCTCAACGCCCTCAACGAGTCGCCGCAGGTGGCCTCCGCGCTCGGCCTGACGCCGTCGGGGACGCCGCAGGGCGGTCTCGCCGGAGGCAGCACCACGACCTCGCCGTCGATCCCCACCACCGACAGCGCCACGCTGTTGAACACCCACGTGCAGTTCCGGATGATCCTCCAGGTCGCCGAGCGGCTCGGTGTCCCCGAGCCCAGCGCCGACGAGGTGGCCACGGTGCGGGCCAGCGCCGAGGGGTCCCTGCAGGGCGCGACCGTGCCGCCGGAGTTGAGCGACCTGTTCTCCGAGGCCGTGACCTACGCCGCCATCCGGCCGGCGGTGCTCGACGCCCTGCTGGCCGACGTCGACCTCACCGCCGAGGCCCGGACCATCTACGACGATGGCATCGCCTCCGGTGAGATCACCGAGCAGATCTGCCTCGACGCCGTCGTCAAGGCGCCCGACAGCTTCCTCCAGGGCAACCAGCCCACGCCCGCCGAGATCGCGGCGTCCCGAGCGGACATGGAGGCCGTGCGGGCCGAGCTCGTGGCCGGCGGCGACTTCGCCGCTGCGGCGGCGCAGTCCGACGACCCGCAGGTCGCCGAGCAGCAGGGCGACATCGGCTGCGTGGCGCCCGAGCAGCTGGAGCAGAACCCGCAGGTGGCGGAGGCAGCGCTGACCACCGAGGTCGGCGAGATCTCCGAGGTCATCGACCTCGACGGCGGCTTCCTGGTGCTGCGGGTGCGCAGCCGGGGCGTGCCGACGTTCGAGGAC
>JAGQTE010000398.1 GCA_020439175.1 Acidimicrobiales bacterium
CGCTCGACGATCCTGCCGACGAACCAGCCGCCGCTGCAGTCGTCGAGGATGGGCGCGCCGTGCTCGCTCGGGTGCCAGCGCAGGCCGGCGAACTTGTCGGCCACGTCGTCCTCGCTGACGCCCCCGAACCGCTCGGCCAGCGCCGCGTCGCCCGCACCGAGCAGGTGCACGGCGAGGTGGTCGGCACGCGAGGCGACCCGGAAGGTGTGGTTGGCGACGGACACGGCGACCAGGTGGCGCCACGGCTCGATGCTGGCCTGGGTGTGGAACCCCACCAGGCACCCGCCGTGCTCGGCCCCGTCGCTCGCCGTCACGACGATCATGGCGCCGTCGAGGAAGGCAGCGATCCGACCTGCTGCGTCGTTCGGGTCCGTGGTCATGACAACTCCCTGGTGCTCGGCGCTCTCGTGGTGCTGGACCGGCATATGCCCGTTCAGCACCACAAGATGCACCGCACGTCAGGGGATCGACGGCATCACGCCCCGGCGCGTGCCCGCAGGACCGCCTTGCGCAGCTCCTCGGTGACCAGCACCGTCAGGGCCGTCGCGGCGCACAGCGCCCACTGGGCCGGCGACAGCGCCACCGTGACGAAGAGGTCCTGCAGCGCCGGGATGCTCACCAGCAGCACCTGGAGCACGACCACCGATCCCACAGCCAGCCACAGCTTGGCGTTGGTGAGCGTCTCGCGGTGCAAGATGCTGGCGCGCTCCGTGCGAGCGTTGAACACGTTGACCACCTGGTAGAGGACGAAGGTGGTGAACGCCATCGTCAGTGCGACGGCATCGCCCCACACGCCGCGGGCCCACACCATGAGGCCCAGCGTGCCGGCGACCATGACGATGGCGGCGGCGCACAACCGCACGATGCGCTGACGGTCGAGGATCGGCGTCCCGGGGGCATGCGGTGGGCGCTGCATCGTGCCGGGCTTGGGCGGGTCGACGCCGAGGGTCATCGCCGGCGGGCCGTCGGCGATGATGTTGATGAACAGCACCTGGATCGCCGTCAACGGTGACGGCAGCCCGAGCACGCTGGCGCCGAGCAGGGTGCCGATGGCGCCGAGGTTCGTCGTCAGCTGGAAGCGCACGAACGTGACGATGTTCTCGTAGATGGCGCGACCGCGCTCGACGGCGCCGACGATCGTGGCGAAGTTGTCGTCCGCCAGCACCATGTCGGCGGCTTCCTTGGTCACCTCGGTGCCCGTGATGCCCATGGCCACGCCGATGTCGGCGTGCCGCAGCGCCGCGGCGTCGTTGACCCCGTCACCGGTCATCGCCACGATGTGGCCGCGGCGGCGCAGGGACTGGACGATGCGCACCTTGTGCTCAGGCGACACGCGGGCGCACACGCCGATGTCGTCGATGGCGGCGTCGAGCGTGGCGTCGTCCATGGCGTCGAGCTCGGCGCCGGTGACGACCCGCCCCGTGATGCCGAGCTCGCCGGCGATGGCGCCGGCCGTCGTGGCGTGGTCGCCCGTGATCATCTTCACGGCGATGCCGGCCTTGCGGCACAGCGCGATGGCGTCGCGCGCCTCGGGCCGGGGTGGGTCGACGATGCCGACCAGCAGGTCGAGCTCGAGGTCGCGCACCCAGCGGTCAGGGTCGGCGACGGTGCCGTCGGCGGCGAGCGCCTCGGCGGCGTCCAGCCGGCGGTGCGCGACGGCGAGCACCCGCATGCCCTGGGCGGCGAGCCGGTCCTGCTCGGCCGCCCACCGATCGCGATCGGTGCCCTCGACCGTCAGCGCGGCGACCACGTCGGGCGCGCCCTTGACGATGCACACGACGTCGTCGCCGTCGCGATGGAACGTGGCCATGTACTTCGCCGCCGAGTCGAACGGCACCTCGCCCAGGCGTGGCCGGGCCCGGCGCAGCGCGTCGGGGTCGACGCCGACGGCCACGGCGAGACCCAACAGGGCACCCTCGGTCGGGTCGCCGACCAGCGCACCGTCCTCGTCGAGGGCGGCGTCGTTGCACAGCGCCGCGCTCTCGATCGCCCGCCGGACGTCGGAGCCCAGCTCGGCGGTGGTGTGCCCGTCGTCGTCGAGGCGGACGACGCCGTCGCCGTGCACCGCCTCGCGGGCGCGCATCTCGTTGCGGGTCAGCGTGCCCGTCTTGTCCGAGCAGATGACCGTGGTCGACCCCAGCGTCTCGACCGATGCCAGACGCTTGACGATGGCCTGGCGCAGCGCCATCTGGTGGACGCCGACCGCCAGGGTCACGGTGACGACCGCCGGCAGTCCCTCCGGGATGGCGGCGACGGCGAGGGCCACGGCGCCGAGCACCGCCTCGGCCAGGTCCTCGCCCTGGATCAGGCGGGTCGCCAACACGACGCCGACGGCGACGGCCGCCACCGCAGCGAGCTTCTTGCCGAGCTTGTCGAGCTGGATCTGCAGCGGCGTCGGGCCGGGCTCGGCCTCGTGCAGCAGCGCCGCGACCTTGCCCATCTCCGTCGCCATGCCCGTGCGCTCGACCAGCAGCTCGCCCCGCCCGCGCACGACCGTGGTGTTCATGAAGCCGCTGTCGGGCCGGTCGGTGAGCGTGCCCGACGCCTCGGCGTCGTCGTCGGGATCGGCGTTCGGGTCGGCGATCTTGTCGATCGGGACGGACTCGCCGGTCAACGGCGCCTCGTCGACCCGCAGCGCCGCAGCGAGGACGAACCGGCCGTCGGCCGGGACCCGGTCGCCGGCCTCGAGCAGCACGATGTCGCCCGGCACCAGGTCGTCCGACGGGACCTCGACCAGCTGGCCGTCGCGCCGCACGCGGCTGTGCGCCACCAGCATCTGCTTGAGCGCTGTCATCGCCTGCTCGGCCTTGCCCTCCTGGACGTAGCCGAGCACGGCGTTGATGAGCAGCACGACGCCGACGATCACCGCGTCCTTGAGGTCGCCGAGCACCGCTGCCAGCACCGCGGCGCCGGCGAGGACGCCGACGAGCAGGCTGCGGAACTGGTCGACGAAGCGCCGCCAGCGGGGTCGCGTGGGCGGGTCGGCGAGCTTGTTCGGGCCGTGCTCGGCGAGGCGGCGTGCCGCCTCGGCCGCCGACAGGCCGACGCTCACGTCGGTGGGCGACACGTCGGAGTCGGGGATGGACAAGGGCGTCATGGTCACAGCGGTGCTCCGGTCTGGCTCGACCGGAGGTCTCTCCCGCCCGCTGGCGGACCAGGTGCACCGGGCCTTGGTGGCCGTGATGACGATGCACCTACGTCGGGGATACTCCCCTCCGACTGGGTTGTCAGGTGGTGCGCAACGAGGCGGCGCAACGGCATGCTAGCAGCGCCACGCCAACATCTCAACCCCGATACCGGAATCGAGTTTCAGGTGATTCCGGGTTGCGCGCCACGACCGCGCTGATACCCTATGGGGTATGTGCAGTCGAACCACGTGCCCCACCTGTCAGCGTCCGACCTACGCCGGCTGCGGCCAGCACGTCGAGCAGGTGCTCGGCGACGTGCCGCCGGCCGACCGATGCCAGTGCCAGGCCGCGCCGCGGTCGCGCAGCTGGTTCGGGCGCCGCTGAGCGCCACCAGCGCCGGCCTGCTCGTCCACCGCCGGGGCGGGCGCGGGATCGAGGTCCTGCTCGTGCACCCCGGCGGCCCGTACTGGGCCCGGCGCGACGCCGGTGCCTGGTCGATCCCCAAGGGCGAGGTCGACGACGGCGAGGACCCGCTCGGCGCGGCGCAGCGCGAGTTCCGGGAGGAGCTCGGGCTGGCGCCGCCGTCGGGCCCCTTCCTCGACCTCGGCAGCGTCCGCCAGAAGGCGGGCAAGGTGGTGCACGCGTGGGCGGTCGAAGGCGATCTCGACGTCGCCGCCATCGCCGGCGCCACGATCGAGATCGAGTGGCCGCCCCGCAGCGGGCAGCGCCGGAGCTTCCCGGAGATCGACCGGGCGGCGTGGTGCACGCCGGACGAGGCGCGCCGCCTGCTGATCGAGGCGCAGGTCGCCTTCATCGAGCGCCTTGCCGCGGCGCTCGCCCGTTGACCGTACGATCGGCGCCGATGCAGACCTTCCCTGAACACGGCACCCCGGCGGAGGCGGTGCTGGCCGAGGTCGACACCCTCCAAGGTGGCGACATCGACTGGCGCGGCGGCCGGGCCTTCAGCCTCGTCTACCACCCCGACGACGCCGCCCTCGAGGCGCTGTTGCACGAGGTGGCGAACCGGTACCTCCACGAGAACGCGCTGAACCCGTTCAAGTACCCGAGCCTCGTGCAGATGGAGAAGGACGTCGTCGCCATGGCGGCGTCGCTGCTCGGCACGGACCCCGAGGCGGGCTCGCTGTCGAGCGGGGGCACCGAGAGCATCTTCTTGGCCGTGCACACGGCCCGCAGCTGGGGCGACGGGCGGGGCGTGGCGACGCCGAACATCATCACGCCCGACACGGTGCACCCCGCCTTCGCCAAGGCCTGCCACTACCTGCGCATCGAGCACCGTCGCGTGCCGGTCGGTCCCGACCTGCGCGCCGACGTCGAGGCGATGGCGGCGGCGATCGACGACAACACCGTGCTGCTGGTCGGCAGCGCGCCCTGCTACCCGTACGGCGTGATCGACCCCATCCCGGCGCTCGGCCAGGTGGCGCTGGCCCACGACACCCTGCTGCACGTCGACGCCTGCCTCGGTGGCTGGATGCTGCCCTGGTGGGAGCGCCTCGGCGAGCCGGTGCCGCCGTGGGACTTCCGCGTCGAGGGCGTGACGTCGATGAGCGCCGACATCCACAAGTACGGCTACACGTTCAAGGGCGCCTCGACCGTCCTCTACAGGGACCCCGAGCTGGTGCGCCACCAGTGGTTCCTCTATGACGAGTGGCCCGGCGGCCTCTACGGGTCGATCACGACCGCCGGCACGCGTCCGGCGGCGCCGATGGCGGGCGCCTGGGCCGCCATCCGCTTCCTCGGCGCCGACGGCTACCTGCGCAAGGCGACCCAGGTGCGCGACGCCACCCGCGCCTTCCAGGCCGCCATCGCCGGGATCGACGGCCTGGCCGTCACGGGCACGCCGGACATGTCCGTGTTCGAGTTCGGTCCGGCGCCGGGCTCGGGCGTCGACATCGGCGCCGTCGGTGACGGCATGGACGACCGGGGCTGGAACCTGGATCGCCAGCAGGGCGGTCTGCACCTGATGGTGTCGCCGTACCACCTCACCGTCACCGACCGCTTCGCCGTCGACCTCGCCGACGCCGTCGCCGCCGGCGGCACCAGCCGGGGCAAGGCCGCGGGCTACGGCGGCATCGCCGGCATGGACGACTGAGGTCGCGGCCCGCCGGCAGATCAGCGCGTCGACGCCGCCGCCACCGGGAACGTCCGGTGGATCTGGGCGATCAGCCCCAGCAGGGCGCCGACGTGGGTGCCGAGCACGGCCTTGCCCGTGGTGAGCAGCGCCACGACGAGCTCGCGGTCCGGATCGGCCCAGGTGAACGAGTTGGCGAGGCCGAGGTGGCCGAAGGCCCGGGGGTGGTTCCAGCCGTACAGGCTGATCGTCGAGGTGCCGAGCATGAAGCCCGTGCCGTACTGCAGCGGCAACAGGATGCGGCGGTCGAGGTCGATGGTCGGCAGGTCGGCGCGCCGCGCCCGGTCGATCGTGGCGCTCGACACGACGCGCGTCCCGTCGAGCGCACCGCCGTCGAGCAGGCACTGGTAGAAGGTCGCGGTGTCGCGGGCGGTCACGATGACGTTGCCCGACGGCACGACACCGGTGACGAACCGCTCGTCGTTCGACCAGCGCACCGCCTCGTCCCACGGCATGCCGAGCAGGCGGTCGAACACGAACGACAGCGGAGGCACGATCGGCAGGCCGCTGCAGACGTTGGTGGCGACGAGCGCCGCGTCGTCGTGGCGGACGCCGAAGTCGAACCAGCGCAACCCGAGCGGCGCCTTGACGTGGTCGACCAGCAGGTCCCGCAGGCTGCGCCCGGTCGCGGCGCGCGCCACGGCCTCGGCGATGAAGCCGCCGGTGAGCGCGTGGTAGGCGGGCGGACCGCCGATCACGGCCGACGGACGGAGGTCGCACAGCAGGTCGCGCACGACGTCGGGGTCGGCCAGCAGGTCGAGGTCGAGCGCGTGGGCCGGCAGGGCGGGTACGCCGGCGCGGTGGGTCAGCACCTGGCGCACCGTGATGCGTTCCTTGCCGTGACAGGCGAACGCCGGCACGTAGGTGGCGACCGGCTCGTCCAGATCGACGTGGCCGTGCTCCTCGAGCAGGCACATGACGAGCGCCGTCACCGCCTTGCCGGCGGAGAACAGGTTGATCGGCGTGACGGTGGTGGCCGGGACCGCGGTGTCCGGATCGATCGGTCGGCCGGGCCGCACGCCGCGCGCGTAGCCGATGGCGCGATCGACGACGACCTCGCCACGGTGGCGGATGCACAGCTGCAGCGCCGGGTGCACGCCCGACGCGTACAGCGCCCGGGCGCGCGACCACACCGGTTCGACGTCGATGCCGTCCGGGTCGTCGACCTCGTCGCCCACGGCCGTGACGGCGTCGAGGTCGACGGGCACCGGGCACGTGCGCACGACGTGGGCGCGTGCCACCTGCCCGACCGGTGCCAGCACCGGTGCCGCCACGGCGCGCGCGGCGCCGGTGGCGACCGTGGCGAGCCCGCCGGCGGCGCGCCACGGGAGGCGCAGCGCGCTCACTGCACCTCCGCCGCCAACTCGGGGAACAC
>JAGQTE010000399.1 GCA_020439175.1 Acidimicrobiales bacterium
GCTCCGGGGGTGAGCCGTTCCCGCGCCCAGGCCCGACTGCGCTCGGCCTCGAGCGCCCACCCGTCGCCGAGGCTCACGGCGGCGGCGTCGTCGTAGGTGGCGAGCAGCTGCCGGACGGCGTCGGGGTCGTTGGAGGCGATGTCGGCGGCCAGCTGCAGGCACGTCGGCAGCAGCTGGTCGTGGGCCACCACGTGGTTCACCAGTCCCCAGGCCAGGGCGGTGTCGGCGTCGATGTAGTTGCCGGTGGCGCTCATCTCGCGGGCGCGGCGCAGGCCGACGGCCTGGGGGAGCAGCACCGTCATGCCCCAGCCCGGCATGACACCGACGCGGGCGTGGGTGTCGGCGAAGCGGGCGTGCTCGGAGGCGACCAGGAAGTCGCAGGCCAGGGCCAGCTCCAGGCCGCCGGTCACGGCCACCCCGTTGACGGCACCGATGATGGGCGTGCGGTGCGGCGGGAACGGACCACGCTGCTCCTTGGGCAGGACGAGCCCCTTGTCGCCTGCGGCCAGCTCCTTGAGGTCGACGCCGGCACAGAAGGCGGGGTCGGCGCCGGTGACGATGATGGCGTCGACGTCCTCGTCGGCGTCGAGCGCGGCGATGGCCGCGGGCAGCGCCGCCTGGACGGCGCTGTTGAGGGCGTTGCGTGCCTCGGGGCGGTTGAGGGTCACGATGGCGGCGCGGGCGTCGGCGTGGCGCTCGACGCGCACCACGTCGGACGGGACGGGGCCGCCGGATGCAGGGTCGGTGGAGGACACGGTCGGGCTCCTTGGGAGGTCAGCCGGCGAAGGTGGGGGTGGCGACGACGGCGGCGGCACCCGTGGACTGGGGCGTTGACGTCGTCGGGGCAGCGGTCGAGGTGGTCGACGGCGGCACGGGCGCGTCGGGCAGGCAGGCGAAGGCTTCCGACGGCGTGAGGAACCGCACGCCCTGGGCGGCGAGCGGCGCCATGGCGGCGGCGAGCTCGTCGAGCGTGGCGTTCCACGCCGTCACGGAGAAGAAGGCCACGAGCGGCCGCTCACCCGGCGTTGCGGCCTGGAGCGCCTCGATGGCGTCGACGAGCGCCGGCACGCCCGACTCGTACAGCGTGGTCTGGCTGTTGAGGACCTTGGTGCCGTCGGGCGCCCAGAACCACGGCGGGCCGCCGAAGTTCGTGTAGTTCACCAGCACCCCGTCGGGCGGCGCGCCGGCGGCGTCCGCCGCGTCGAGCAGTGGCGCCCACCCGGGCGCCGACGGCTGGTTCAGCAGCACGTCGAGGCTCCAGTACGTCGCCAGTCCCAGCGCGCCGGACAGGACGAAGCCGTCGTGCAGGTACGAGGACGGGTCGGGGAGCAGGGCGGCGTAGGTGTAGCCGAGGCCCATGATCCCGACGAGCTGGTCGGCGTCGGTGCGGGTCTCGGCGTAGGAGTCCCAGATCGCCGGCAGCAGCACCGCCGTGCTCGGGCCCATGCTCCACCCCAGCGGCAGCGTGCCGCGCGCCGGGCTGCCCCAGCGGGTGGCGGTGCGGTACTGCGACTGGGCGATGCGGATGTTGTCGCCGTCGCTGAAGGCCAGCACGACGTTGACGTCGTCGGGGCTGCAGGGGTCGACGTCTCCGGCGGGACTGGGCGCCGTCGCCCGGGCCGCCGAGGCGCCGACGGCGACGTGGAACGAGATGTTGTCGGTGGTGTCGGTCGGCACCAGGAAGCGACCCATCTGTGCCAGCCGCCCGACGGCCACGATCTCCTGGGCGCCGTCGTCGGACACGTAGCCGTAGACCGGGTGCGCGCTCGGGTAGCCGTCGACGAGGTCGTACACCGCGTCGAAGTCGCTCTGACCCGGCCGGGTGAACACCACCGGGCCCCCTTGCTGGACGGCGAAGTCGCGGCTGTTGTGCTGATCGGGTCGAAGGATCGTCGTGCCCTGGTAGACGAACTGGTCGTGGTACGTGGCGTCGACCGCGGCGTAGGCGGTGGCGGCGTCGGGCCAGCGCCCGCGCGTGTCGTCGAGCTGCACCAACCCCCGCCCGGTCAGGTCGGCGATCTGGTCGGGCATGGCGACCACGGCGCCGTGCACGCCGGCGATCGACGTGGCGGCGTTGATGGTCCACGGCTCGGCGGCATCGGCGACGACGAACCCCGCCACCTCGCCGGCGAAGGCGTCGAGCGCACCGCCGAGGTCGGTGGTGGCGCCGACGGAGACCAGCCCCTCATCGACGTAGCGGTCGAGCCAGTACTGGTCCACCGTCCCGCCCTGGCCGTCGGCGCCGCGCAGGTAGATGCGGGCGGTGGAGCGGTTGACCACCCCCTGCAGGGTGGCGGCGAGGATGCGGTCGCCGGCGGATGCACCGCCGACGTCGACCACGGTCACCGACCCGACGACGGGCCGTCGCGCCAGGTAGCGGTCGACGATGGCGGCGGGGATGACGCCGTCTGCCACGGCCGCAGCCGGGGTCGCCGCACCGCCCGACGCGGCGGTGGTCACGGGTCCGGCCGGTGTGGCGCCGGCGACGACGACCGAAGCCGCCAGCAGCCCCGTCGTCGCCGCGGCTGCCCCCAGCAGCGCCCGGGTGCGCCGGGTGGCGCGCCCGTCGCGCCGCCGTGGTGGTCGTGTCGTCGTTGGCACGTCGTCCCTCCCGCCCGGGCACCCCCGCGCGCCCGGCTCGGCCATGTTGGCAGACCGCGCGCCGGTCGAGTGCGTGAAGCACCCCCAGCTCTGGCACACTGGTACGTCCCCTTGTTCCGCCCTGGAGGTTCCTGGTGCCCTACGCCATCGGCTCGAAGGTCGTCTACCCGTCGCACGGCGTGGCCCAGCTCGTCGGGCGCGAGAAGCGCAAGATCGACGGGACCACGGTGACGTACCTGGTGCTGTCGGTGCCCCAGCGCGGCTGGGGGACCCGGGGTGACCTGAAGGTGTCGGTGCCCGAGGATCGTGCCGACGAGGTCGGCATCCGCGAGGCGGTCTCGGCCGAGGACGCCGCCGACGTGCTCGAGGTGCTGGCGGTGCGCGACGTGCGCGTGCCCGCCAACTGGTCGCGGCGGTTCAAGAACCACCAGGAGAAGCTCAAGTCCGGCGACGTGTTCGCCTGCGCCGAGGTGGTGCGCAACCTGGCGATCCGCCTGCGCAACGCCAAGCTGTCGACCGCCGAGCAGTCGATGTACGCCAACGCCCGCTACCTGCTGACGTCGGAGCTGGCGGTGTCGTGGGACGTCGATCAGGAAGAGGCCGAAGCGCGCATCGACAAGGCGCTCGGCGTCTGAGCGTCCCCGCCCCGACGCCGAGCGTCCTCGATCGACCGGGACCGCGGCGTCAGGAGACCTCGACGGTCACGGTGTAGGTCTTGCCCACCTCGCCGCCGACCTGGGTGTAGGTCAGCGTGATCGTCGACGTCCCGGCCGCCACCGCCGTGTAGGTGTAGCGCTGCTGGCCCCCGGCACCGGGCATGGCGTTCTCGGGGGCGATGTACTCCCCGCCGTCGCTGGTGACGGCGTCGCCGGCGATCTGCTCGCTCCACGTGTAGCCCGTGGTCGAGTTGGCCTCGAGGGCGATGGTGAACGTCTCGCCGACCGTGGTCTGGATCGTCTCGTCGCCGGTGACGTCGTACACAGTGCCTCCTGACGCGGTGCCCGGGGTGGAGCCGCCGGTGGAGCTGCCGGGCGGCATCGATGTCGTGGCGACCGAATCCCAGCTCGAGGTCGATGTCGTGCCCGAGCTCGAGCCGGAGTCGCTCGACGACGAGCAGGCCACGCCACCGAGGGCGAGTGCTCCGATGCCGAGGACGGCGATGGTCGAGCGGGTGCGATGGGCGGTCATGTCGGGTCCTCCAGGATGATCTTGCCGAACTTGTTGCCGGCGGCGAAGCGCTCGTACGCCGCCGCTGCGTCAGTCATCGCATAGGTGGCGGCGATCGGCACCTGCACGGTGCGATCGGCCAGCAGGCCGAGGACGTGGCGCTCGACGCGGCGGGCGGCATCTGCCTTGTCCTCGAGGCTGCGCGCCCGCAGCGTGGACCCGCAGATCGAGCCGCGGGCACCCATGAGCGCCAGCAGGTTGAGCTCGGCCTTGGCGCCGGCGCCGACCCCGATCACGGCGATGCGCCCTCCGGTGGCCAGAGCGGCGACGTCGGCGGGCAGGTTCGGCGCGCCGACGAGCTCGAGCACGACGTCGAACGGCCCGTGCGCCGCGAAGTCGTCGGGATCGACCACGGTGGCCCCGAGGGACGCGACGTCGTCATGCCGTTCGGGGTTGCGCACTGTGGCCACGACCGACGCCCCGGCGGCGACCGCCAGCTGGACGCCGGCGGTGCCGACGCCGCCGGCGGCGCCGTGCACGCAGACCCGCTCGCCGAGCGAGAGGTGCGCCTGGGTGAACAAGGCGTCGTGGGCGGTGGTGAAGACCTCGGCGAAGCCGCCGGCCTCGACCCAGCCGATGCCGTCGGGGATCGGCAGCAGGTGGCGCTCGTTGACGACCGCCCGCTGGGCCTGCCCACCGCCGGCGACGACGGCCATCACGCGGTCACCGACGGCGAAGCGGTTCGCGCCCGGACCCAGTGCCAGCACCTCGCCGGCGAGCTCGAGACCGGGGATGTCGACGGGCGCGCCGGGCGGTGGCGGGTAGAGCCCGGCCACCTGCAACCGGTCGGCGCCGTTGAGGCCGGCGGCGCGCACCCGGACGAGGACTTCGCCCGTGCCGGGTTCCGGGTCGGGATGCTCACGCCACTCGAGGTGGCCGTCGACGATCGTCACGGCGTGCACGGCCGGTCATCGTGACACAGCCGGGCTGTCGGGCGGGGCCGGTGGTCCGGCTGGTCGTCGGCCCGGGCGCGGGCGCTACCGTCGACGGGCGTGCCCCGTGCCCGCGACCGCCTCGTCCGACTCGGTGCCGCCGGCATCGCCGTCGCTGGCGGCGTCGTGGCGGTGGAGCGGTATCGCCGTCAGTCCGTCGGTGGGTCGGGGCATGGGGCGGGGACGGCTGCCACGACAAGGGCCGCGGCGGTGCCGAGCGCGCCGGTGCTGCCCGCCCGCGGCAGCGTCGAGGCGGTACGTGCTGCCGTGCTGCGTCCCGTCGAGGTGGCGCGTCCCGCGCTCGACGTCGTGCGCGCCCAGCGCCTGGCGCGGCTCGGTC
The DNA here is from genome assembly GCA_020439175.1 of Acidimicrobiales bacterium. GTDB lineage: Bacteria > Actinomycetota > Acidimicrobiia > Acidimicrobiales > Acidimicrobilacustridaceae > JAGQTE01. The sequence goes on from JAGQTE010000399.1 coordinate 5,101, forward strand.
GGGTGAGCGAGGCGGTGATGGGACTCCTCGCCGTGCTCATCACGCTGCTGTTGCGCGAGGCGCCGCCGTCCACCGAGCCCGACGACCCGGTGGACGAGATGCGTGGCGAACCGAGCGCGGCACCGACCGTGGACTAGGGCGCCGCTGCCAGGTGGGCGTCGGCGGTGGCGGAGCCACCCACGACCAGGACCACGTCGGTGGCGTTCGCCTTGAGCGCTTGGTCCTGCCACCACTCGAGGATCCAGTTGCCGGCCGGGTCGGAGAACCGCAGCGTGTACGTGCCGGGCAGCAGGTTGCCGAAGGTGTAGGCGCCCGAGGCGTTGGTCGTGCGCAGGTCGACGGCGAGCCCGTTCTGGAAGGCGCGCACCTCGATGCCCTGGATCGGCGCGTTCGTCCCGTCGGCGCGCACCGTGCCCGACAGGGTGGGCAGGCTGGCGTTCGGCGTCAGCTGGGCGTCGGCCGTGGTCGTGGTGTTGACGGCCAGGCTCACCGGCGTCGACACCTGGGGCTTGATGCCGTTCTCCCACCACTGCAGCCGGTAGGTGCCCGAGCCGTCGCTGAAGCGCAGCTCCCAGTCGCCGGCGGCCGGATCGAGTCCGGCGATGGTGTAGGTGCCGTTGGCCTGCGTCGGCACGCCGACGTAGTAGACGTCGTCGACGTAGGCCCGCACGGTGATGCCCTGGAGGGGATCGCCGGTGACGCGGTTGGTGACCGTGCCGGTCACGGTGGCCCGCCACGAGCGCGGGATCAGCGCGGCGTCCACGTCGGTGGCGGCGACGACCGTCACCGTCACGGGGCTCGCCGCGGCCAACGATGGTGCGCCGCCGTTGAACTGGGGCAGGTAGAAGGCGGTCCCGACGAAGCGGACCTTGTAGTTGGTCGACGGGTTGAGGTTCTCGAAGACGTAGTTGCCGCTGCCGTCGGTGGTCGTCGAGGACTGCAGGATGCCGCCCTTGTAGAGCTCGACGGTGCGACCCGACAGCCCGAGTGACGTGTCGGCGCCGGTGACCGTGCCCGAGATCGCACCCTGCCGGGCGGCCTGCACGGCGTCGCCGGCGTTGACGATGCCGGCACCGCAGATGGCCGTGGTGCAGTCGCTAACCCCCGCCGGGAACGGGGTCACCGTGTCCTGGAGGATCGTGAGCACCTCGTCGGGCGTGATGGTGGGGTTGACC
>JAGQTE010000400.1 GCA_020439175.1 Acidimicrobiales bacterium
AAGATCGTCATGCGCCACGGCGCCGAGCCCTGGGCCGACCTGGCGGTGAAGCTCATGCTGAAGTGGCCCAACCTCTACTACTCCACGTCGGCCTTCGCCCCCCGCTACTACCCCAAGGCGATCATCGACTACGCCAACACCCGCGGCGCCGACAAGGTCCTGTACGCGGGCTACTTCCCGATGGGTCTCTCCCTCGAGCGGATCTTCTCCGAGCTGGCGGACGTGCCGCTGCGCGACGAGGTCTGGCCCAAGTTCCTCCGCGACAACGCGAGAAAGGTCCTACAGCTGCCATGAGCGACATCCTCGATCAGGTCGTCCCGCACGAGGACGACAACCGGTACCCGTTCCGCATGCCCTACGGCTGGTTCCAGGTGGCGTGGTCCTCCGAGCTCGAGCCCGGCGCGGTCGTGCCCCGCTTCTACTTCGGTCGCCACCTGGTGCTGTGGCGCGACGACGACGGCGAGGCGCACCTCAACGACGCCTTCTGCCCGCACCTCGGTGGCCACTTCGGCTACGGCGGCAAGGTCGTGCAGCGGTGCCAGCTGCAGTGCCCCTTCCACGGGTGGGAGTTCGACGCCGAGGGCACGAACACCCGGATCCCCTACTCGGAGCGCACGAACACCAAGGCGCGCGTCCGGTCCTACCCCGTGCGCGAGATCGGCGACCACATGATCGTGGCGTGGTACCACCCGCACGACGAGCCGCCGCTGTTCGAGCTGGACATCCCCGACGAGGCGACGAGCGACGAGTACAGCGAGTGGTCCACCGTCCACTTCGCCGTCGACGCCGCCAGCCAGGAGCTCGCCGAGAACTCGGTCGACGGGCCGCACTTCCGGTACGTGCACAACACCGAGGTCGTGCCCGAGATCGAGTCCTACGAGACCGACGGCCACGTGGCGCGCATGCGATCGATCCAGAAGTTCCCGACGCCGCGCGGGGTCGTCGACGGTCGCATCGACGTCGACAACCAGGGTCCCGGCTTCGGCATCACGCGGTTCTCCGGCATCGTCGACACCTTCCTGATCGGCGCTGCGGTCCCGGTCGACCAGAACCGCTGCGAGGTGCGCTTCAACTTCCGGACCAAGAAGCTCGGCGACGCCGCCACCACCTCGACCGTCGGCGAGGCGTTCGTGCGCGAGGTCGCCAAGCAGTTCGAGGAGGACCGCCCGATCTGGGAGAACAAGGCGCACCTTCGCCGACCGGCGCTGGCCGACACCGACCCGCCGTTCATGAAGTTCCGCAAGTGGTACAGCCAGTTCTATGCCGACGCGGTCGACGGCGAGCACGACGTGTGGGCGCCCGTGCCGCCTGACGTCGAGTTCCAGCCCGAGTTCATCCCGGCCGAGGCGACGGCCTCACGCAAGTACCGCACGACCGAGTGACGCGGCCGCCGCTCGGCGGAAGGGCACGACGCCCACCGCCAGCGGCAGCCACAAGGTGAGCACGCGCCACACGACGACCGCCGCCGCGGCCGAGGCCAACGGCACGCCGAGCAGCACCAGGCCGAGACCGACGACGGCCTCGACGCCCCCGACCCCACCGGGGGTGGGCACCAGCGCCGCCGCCGCCATGGCAGCGAGCGCCACGCTCGCCGCGCCGGCGAACGATATCCGGCCACCGCAGGCGGCCACGACGAGGGCGAACGACGCGATGCCGGCGAGCGGCAACGCCACCGCCGCCGCGAGCTGTCCGCCCAACCGCACGGCATGGACCGTCGCCGCCTCGTCCGGACGCCGCCGCACCAGCGCCACCGGGGTCGCCGGACGGACCAGCAGCCGGCGCCACCGATCGCCGGCGCGACCCAGGCCGACGAGCACGAACACCACGGTCGCCGCCAACAGCACCCACAGGCCCACCGACGCGCTGATCTCGGGCCGGGGCGCACCCCACGCCACCAGCCCGAACGCCGTGGCCACCACCAGCCACCCGAGGACCCCGGCGCCCTGGCGGCGACGGAGCGCGTCGAGGGCGACCGGTCGCGCCCAGCCACGCCACACCAGCGCGTAGGAGTCGTAGCCGAGCGGCCCGAGACCGGGCACGAGTCGCTGCGCCGCACCCGATTGCACCGCCACCCCGGCGGCGAGGCGCGGCGGGCCGCCACCTGCGAGGAGCTCCTGGCCCGAGGCGGCGACGACCCCCAGCACCTGTGAAGCCAGCGCCAGGGCCACCAACGTCCATTGGAGCCCACCGAGCGCATCGCCCACGGCGCTGGGCCCGGCGACGCCGACGAGGACGGCGAACGCCGTCACACCGATGCCGGCCAGCACCGCGACGTCGCGCGCTTCGACCGGTGGCAGGCGGCGCCCCACGTCACTCGGGGCCACGGCAAGGGGCGCGCGTAGATACCGTCCGGGCGCGTCGGCCGGGCGTTCGCGCAGCAAGGTCTCGAACCTCGGCGCCCTGCGGTAGGCGACGTAGTCATCGATGATGCCGACGACGGCTCCGATGATGCCGACGACCAAGGCGGCACCCAGTGCCAGCGCCGCCCGCCCGAGCTGCGGCACGACGCGCTCACGGCAGGTCGCCTGGAGGGCGAGCTCGGTCGACCCCGGCGTCTCACCGGGGGTCGCCCGCAGATCGGGCCGGTTGAACACGATGTAGCCCAAGGCGGTGCCGCAGTCCTGCACGCCCGGGTTCTGCATCGGCGTGAAGGCGAGCCACACCGAGACGCCCAACGCCACGATCGCCGCCACGAGCATGGTCTTGGCGATCGCCCACCCGGTGGTCGCAGGCCGGCGGTCCGTTCGGTCGCGGGCCACTAGCCGGTGAACGCAGGGGTCACCGTCACCGCGGCCGGTGCCGTGGAGGTGGTGCTCGTCGTCGTCGTCGTCGGCCGCTGCTCGGGCGGGAGGTCTTCGATCAACGCCGCAGTGCAGCCCGCAGGTCCGTTCACCGGGTTGCACCGAGCGGGGTTGCCGCCCGGGATGGCAGCCACGTAGTCCGAGCCCCATCGCTCGGCGTACCCGGGGACCGGGTAGTCGGTGCTGACCCACTGCGCGCCGCTGGCCAGGGCGGCGTCCCGCTGGGACGTGTCACCGGCTTGGGGGGTGAGGACCGGCGTGTCGGCCCGGGTGCGCACGACGTAGCCGGCGGCGACGAGACCCTGGATCTCGGCGGTCTTGGCGCCGGTCGGGTCGTTCTCCTTGATGAACGCGGCATCGGGCTGCCCCGGGGACGAGGGCGTGAAGGCCACGCGCCCCTCGAGCGAGGGGTGGCCGCTGCGGTACTCGTCGCGCTTGTTGTCGAGCAGGAAGATCACGTCGCCGCGCACGTCGTCGATGGCCGGCCACTCGCCGGCGAGCACCGCCTCCTCCAACGTCGGGCGGGCACCGCGCACGTCGTCGGGCTCGATCAACCGGTCGGCGGCGAAGACCGAGCGGATCTCGGCGTCGAGCGCATCGAGCTCGGCGGGGCCGACCGGGATCGGGTCCGGCGGCCCGGGCAGGTCGGCGTTGTCCTTGACCTCGATCAGGATGGCGATCGGCATGTGCGCCGGGCGGGCGTCGGACCACGCCTTGACCTCGGCGAGGCAGTCGACGAACACCTCGCAGGTGGAGCGCTCGTCGAAGCCCTCGATGTGGAACACCTTGAACCCGCTGCGACCGATCGGGCGCCACAGGGTGCCGGCGGGATCGGCGTACACGTCGAGCTCGATCTGACGCACGCCCTCATAGGAGAACTGGTCGCCGAGCGGCGGATGCGAGTACGCCAGCTCCTTGGCCGCCGGATCGATGTTGATCAGCATCTCGAGCAGATCGGCGGGCGGCTCGATGTGGTAGCTGTTGTGCGTCCCGATGACCTGGACCTCGTTGAGCTTCACCAGGACGCCCGCCGGGGCCGCCGCACCGAAGGCCACGACCGCCACGAGGACGCCGGTCAACACCGCCAGGATCGCTCTGCGCATGGCGCACGAGGTTAGATCACGCGTCGACGGTGGCGAGGGCGACGAGCTCATCGAGGGCGCCTCGGAGCCGGTCGGTGACCTGGTGCGGGTCGTCGAGGTGCTCCCGGCAGGCCAGCAGCCCCACGTGCAGCTCGTCGCCATAGCTCCAGCCGGTGACGTTGAGACCGACTCCCTCGAGGATCGGCCCGACCGAGAAGATGGCGTCGAGGCGCGCCGAGCCGGCGAACAGCGGCGTCCGGGGCCCGGGAACGTTCGACACCACGACGTTGATCGGCGCCGGCAGCTGATCGGCGACGCCATGGCGTGACCACTGCCGCACGACCCAGCTGTAGGGCCGTCCGGGGGTGTACTGCACCCAGTCCGCCATCATCTCGGCGCCGAGGAGGTTCTGCACCACCTTCGCCTCGGCGGTCGTGCGGTGGATCGTGGCCAGACGCCGCGCCGGATCAGCCTCGTCGGTCGCCAGCGTCGTGAACATGTTCGACACGCGGTTGCCACCGAGGCGCCGGATCTCGTCCGGGCGGTCGGTCGACACCGGCACCCCGGCGACCAGCGGGCGCGCCGGCAGCTCGCCGTGGTCGGCGAGCCAGGATCGCAGCGCCCCGGCGACGATCGCCAGGAACACGTCGTTGATCGTCACGTCGAAGGCGTCCTTGACCCGGCGCAGGTCGGCGAAGGGCAGCGAGCAGGTGGCGAAGGACCGATGCGGGGTCAGCGCGGCGCCGAAGCGTGTCCGCGGCGTCGACAGCATCGGGACCGGCGTGCGCACCGGCGCGCCGCGCTTGTGGCGCACGAGCGCAGCCACGCGCGCCACCGTGCGGCGCAGCAGGTCGGGCAGGTGGCGCCACTGTCGGGCCTGGTCGACCAACGCATCGCGCACCAGCTCCCACGGCGTCGGCACGGGTTCGGGGTGCCACGGCGTGGCGGGCCGGCCGGGCTCCAGCGAGGCGGGCACGTCCGTCGCCATGACGTTGGCGAGCAGGGCTGCCGCCGCCACGCCGTCGGCAGCGGCGTGGTGGATCTTGATCAGCACGGCGATGCGGCCGCCCTCGAGGCCGTTGAGCACCGACAGCTCCCACAGCGGGCGTCGCCGGTCGAGCGGTCGCGACGCCAGCTCGGCCACGACCCGATCCATCTGCGCCGGCGTGCCCGGTGGCGGCACCTGCACGCGCCGCACGTGGTACTCGAGGTCGAAGTCCGGGTCTTCGATCCACAACGGGTGGTGCAGACCGAACGGCACCTCGACCAGCCGCCGGCGGAACGGCGGCAGCAGGTGGAGGCGGTCGGCGATGCGTGCGCGCACCCATTCGAGCGGCAGGGCGTCGACGGCGACCGGCGGTTCGAGGATCGCCAGCTTGAGGGTGTGCATGAGCAGCGTCGGCGTCTCCATGTACAAGAAGCCCGCGTCCAGCCCGCTCAGCCGCTCCATGTGCGCCATCATCTCAGGCCATGACCGATGCCGCTGCGTACGCCCCCGTGCTCGAACGTGCCCGACGCGAGATCGACGAGGGGCTCCTGCCCAGCTGTCAGCTCGCCGTCGCCCGACAGGGCGAGCTGATCCTGCACGAGACGTTCGGTGACGCCGCGCCGGACCAGCGCTACGTCATCTTCAGCTGCACGAAGGCGCTGATCGCCGCCGTCATCTGGCAGCTGCTGCGCGACGGCGAGCTGCGCCTCGACGACACCGCGGCCGGCTACGTCGAGGCCTTCGCCTCGAACGGCAAGGACGGCATCACCATCGAGCAGCTCCTGGTGCACACCGGCGGCTTCCCGACGGCGCCGATGCCGCCGGCGGACGGCGCGGACCC
>JAGQTE010000401.1 GCA_020439175.1 Acidimicrobiales bacterium
CAGCAGGAACACTGCCGTGGCGTAGGCGTCGAGGGCGCTCGGCGCCACCGCCTCGACCCAGAGGGCGCCGACGACGAACGGCACCCAGCACAGCGCCACCACGGCGTCCAGCCACGGGCCGTGGATCCATTGGGGCCGCGCCCGCACGCGGGGCGCGGCGTCGACCGCAAGCTCAGCCACCATCGGGCGCAGATCGTAGGCGCACGCGTCGTACAGTGGCGCCAGCCCGGCGACGGGGCACCCGACGGCTCGGGACCCGACCGGCGCGACGACGACCTGGGGGAGGTTGACGTGACCACGACGATCTCGGTGGACGAGCACCTGGACCGCATCGCCACGGACGGCTACACGATCGTCGAGGACGCCATCGAGCCAGCGCTCGTCGACGAGCTCGAGGCCACCGTGCACCGCCTCGAGCACGAGCTCGACATCACGGGCGCACCGAACGCGTTCGAGGGCGACCGGACGCTGCGCATCTACAACCTCCTCGTCCACGGCGAGGTGTTCCAGCGCGTGCCGGTGCACCCGTCGGTGCTGCCGATCGTCGAAGGCGTGCTCGACCGCGGCTGCCTGATCTCGTCGCTGTCGTCGATCGACATCCAGCCGGGCGAGACGCCCCAGCCGATGCACGCCGACGACCAGCTGATCCCCCTGCCGAAGCCCCATCCGCCGGTGGTGTGCAACTCCATGTGGGCGCTGAGCGACTTCACCGAGGCCAACGGCGCCACCCGCATCGTGCCCGGGTCCCACCTCGCCGACGGCGACCCGGACCTGTTCGGCGACCATCCGGACGCCGTCGCCGCCGAGATGCGGCGCGGATCCGTGCTGATCTGGCACGGCAGCCTGTGGCACGGCGGCGGACCCAACACCACCGACGACGCCCGGTTGGGGCTGGCGATGAACTACTGCGCCGGCTACATCCGCCAGCAGGAGAACCAGCAGCTGGGCATCCCACGCGACGTGGCGCGCACCTTCGAGCGGCGCCTGCAGCGGCTCGTCGGCTACGGCACCTACCACGCCCTGATCGGCCACATCGACAAGCGCGACCCGGCGTTCCTGCTCGGCGACGAGGCCGGGGACGACCACCGGATGGTCTGGGACGGCTGACCCGATCAGCGCCGAAGTCACCTCGCCCCCCGCGAAGCTGCAACACTGAATGCCTGGTCGGCAGCCGCGGTGGTCATCCACCGGTGTCGGGGCGAGCTGGCCACCACACGATGGATGTACACGGGGTTGGAGGACAGTGAGCGATACGTTCGCCATGGCGCGCGCTCGCAGGGCCCTCGAGGAGGCCGGCCTCGACTTCCGCATGCCGCTCGAGCGCGCCTCGAGCGTGACGAACGAGGTGTGGCTGTCGCCCGAGTACGTCATCCGGGTGAACCGCCAGCCCAACCAACGGCTGCACCGTGAGGCGACCTTCGGGCCGCTGCTGCCCGCGGCCGTCAACTACCCCGAGATCGTCGGCTACGGCGGCCAGCTGGGCGCCGACTGGCTGATCGTCCGCCGCCAGCCCGGCAACGTGCTGTCACGCCTGTGGCCGAGCATGAGCCTCGACGAGCGGCGCGAAGCGGTCCGCCAGCTGGCGGTGATCCTGCGCAACCTGCACCTGGTCGAGGCGCCGGCCGATCTGCCCGACATCGCCGTGCCGCAGCTGCTCGACGGCCACCGGTTCTCCACCGTCGAGCCCCTCCTCGGCGCCTTCGAGACGGCCCGGGGGCTCCCCCACGTCGATCGCGGCCTGATGGCGGACCTCCAGCTGATGGTGCAGGAGACCGCCGAGACCATCGAGCCGTTCAACATCACGACGCTCGTCCACGGCGACCTGCACTTCGAGAACGTCCTGTGGGACACCGACCGCATCACGGCGTTGCTCGACTTCGAGTACGCCCGTCCCGGGCCGCCCGATCTGGACCTCGACGTGCTGCTGCGCTTCTCGGCCTACCCGTTCCTGCACGTGGCCGAGGACTACGAGCACCTGACCCGCGCCGAGGACTACGAGCCGGTTCCGTACTGGCTCGCCGAGGACTACCCAGAGCTGTTCGGCCACCCGAAGGTGTTCGAGCGCACGGTGCTCTACAGCATCGCCTACGACATGCGCGAGCTGCTCGAGTTCCCGCCGCCGCGCCCGCCGCGCGAGCTGTCGCGCTATCACCCGCACAACCGGCTCGACATGGTCTCGCGGGGCGTCAGCCACCTGCACGAGCTCGCCGGACGCAGCGGTGGGATCGACGGCACCGGGCGCTACACGGCCAACCCCGGCATCGAGCCGCCCTACGTGTCGGACACCTCGCCGCCGCTGTCGCGCTCGAGCCGGCCGCTGCCCTCGCGGCGAGGCGGGTCGCCCGCCGACGCCACCGACGACGCTTCGATCTGAGCACGGTCGTCGGCCCCGGCATCGTCGGCCCCGGCACCCTCGCGCTCGGCCTCGGCATCGGAGGCCTCCGCCGCCGCAGGGCCGAACCCCTCGTGGTACGGCGCGTCCGAGTCGTCGGGCCGGCGGCGGAGACCGCCGATGAGCAGGAAGGCGACGGCGGCACCGATGC
>JAGQTE010000007.1 GCA_020439175.1 Acidimicrobiales bacterium
CGACGAGTGGCTGATCTGCATCCGTGGTGACGTCGTTTCGGCCACTCGGCTGGGCGTGTGGCGACGCCGTCAGCCGCTGACGCGGACGACGAGGGCGACGAACGTGGCGACCTGCAGGGCGCCGCCGGCGACGGCGACCCACCGGGCCGCATCGACCTCGGGGAAGCGGTGGCGATGGCGGGTCACGACGATCCAGCACAGCGGCGCCGCGGCGAGTGCGAGCAGCGAGCACCACGACAGCAGCGCCAGCGACCAGCACACCACCAGCACCTTGGTGCGCTCGGCGCCGCCGGTCGTGTCGGTCGGCATGACCGGTGCCGCGCCAGCCGTGTGGCTCCACCGGTCGACCTCGGGGTCGGTCCAACCCGGCGGTGCGCGCGGGGGCGCGTGGGGGTCGATCACGAGCGGATCGGGGGTCCGCTCGTCGACCAGCGGCACCTCGCAGTCGGCGCACATGTCGGCTGTCGCCACGTACTGGCCGTCGCAGTTCGGGCACCAGCGCGAGCTCGTGCCCGCGCCCGCCGTCGATCCGCTCGGCGCGGAGCCTCGTTGCGACGCCGACTCGTCGAGCTCGCCCACACCAGCAGTGTTCCAGGCCGCACGCCGCGGCGAGTGGCTGATCTGCATCCGTCCCGGCTTCGCTTCGGCCACTCGTCGCAACGTGGGCACCAGCGATGGGGCGCTGTTGGGCGACGGTTGCGCGCCTGCACGCGCTGGCCGCGTACAAACGCGCGAACGTCGGCTACAACGTGCGGCGAGCGTGACGCCGCGAGGGTCGGCGGCGGGGGCGACGACGAGGGGGACGGCGTGGGCGACGACGACGACACGGGCGACGACGAAGGGGACGGCGTGGGCGACGACACGGGCGACAGCGACGGCAACGGCGGTGACGGCGGGGACGAGAGCCGTGGCGGCGGTGACGGTGGGGCACGGGGGACTGAGGTGAGCGAGGCGTTCGGGGCGCTGGTCGACGAGCTGCGCAGCCTCGAGGGGTTCGTGCTCGACCACCCGGCCGCCCTGGACGACGACCAGTACCGCGCCGAGGCGTACCGGTGGATCTTCTCGATCCTGCAGGTCGGGCTCGACTGCTTCGTGTGGGGCGACGCCGCCAACCCGCGCTTCGTCGACATCGTGGGGCCGTACAAGAAGTGGGGCGGGGACAACGCCGATGCCTTCTACGAGTACGCGCCGCTGGACCCGTCCCGGACGTATCGGGTCACCGGCCGGCGCGGCGACGCCGTGTACCTGTCGCTCACGGTCTACGGCGGACCGGACGACGGCCGGTACTCCGAGCGGATCGTCGGGTCGATCAACGACCGGGACCTGACGTTCGACCCGGACGGGGCCTTCGCCTTCTGGCTGACGCCCGACCCGTCGACGGTCGACGGTCCGGCCATCCGGCTCGAGCCCGACGCCGTGTGCGCCATCACCCGCGACTACGTGGCCGATGCGTCGTCGAGCCACCGGGTCGAGTGGCGCATCGAGGCCATCGACCCGCCGCCGACGTGGCGGAACACCACGGCGGACGTGGCGCTCGGCTTCCGTCGGGCACTGACCTGGATCCGTGACCAGGCGGCGATCACGCCCCTCGGTCTCGGTGAGCCGAACACGGTCGACGCGCCGTACCCGGTGCCCACGGCGACGTTCGGGTGGGCGGCCGGCGACGCCGCCTACGCCATGGGCAGCTTCGCCCTCGCCGACGGCGAGGCGCTCGTGCTGCGGGGCCGATCGCCCGAGTGCGTGTTCTGGAACCTGTGCCTGTGGAACCCGTTCCTGCACACCTACAACAGCGACTACGACCGGGTGACGATCAACGGCACCCAGGTGGCGTTCGAGCCCGACGGCTCGTGGACGCTGGTGGTGGCGGCCGACGACCCCGGCCACCCGAACTGGCTCTGCACGCAGGGCCATGCCGCCGGGCGGCTGTGGTTCCGGTGGTTCCTGCCGGCGCACACGCCCGATCCGATCGACGCGAGGGTCGTGCCGATCGCCGACGTGCCTACGGGGCCGGCGTCATGAGCCGCCCCGTACCGCACGGTCGACGTTCGCCCCGGACGGTCGTGGCAGGAGCGGTGGCGACGGCCGCGGTCGCGCTGGTCCTGATTGCGTCGGCGTGCTCATCGTCGCCGACCGAGCCGGGCGCCGCAGGCACTGCGTCGGCGCCTGGCGCTCCCGGCCCGACGGGACCGGCCGGCGCGGCGACCGGCGGCTCGTCGGACGTCGGCGACCGCGCCGACGCCGTCCGGTCGCTGATCGAGAGCGAGGGGGCGATCGTGCACCGTGTCGTGGTCGACGGCGACCTCGTCGCGGTGCACGCCGAGGTCCCGCAGTCGGAGACGGTGCCGGACGGGCCGCTGGCCCAGGTGGTCCTGCTGCGCTTGTCGGGCGACGTGGTGGTCGAGCGCAAGGCCACCGCGCAAGCGGTCCCGGACGAGTCCATCAACGGCCACACGATGTTCGACGGCGGCGGCGACCCGGGCGCACCGGCCTCGGCGTCGGACCTCGCCGCCAACCGGGACGTGGCCAGCCGGTTCCTCACCGAGGTGTTGGGTGGCGCGAACCCGGCGGCGATCGACGAGCTGGTGGGTCCGATCTACACCCAGCACAACCCGGCGGTCGGCGACGGCGTCGAGGCGCTGCGGACCTTCGCCGGCGCCATGGGCCCGATGGACGTCGCCATCGACGAGGTGGTCACCCAGGGCGATCTCGTCGTGGCCTGGGTGCGCTACGGCGACACGATCCGTGGCGCCGACATCTTCCGTGTCGCCGATGGGCGCATCGTCGAGCACTGGGACGTGCTGGGCCCGGTTGCCGGGCGTGACCCGCTGCGATCCGACGGTGCCGAGGGCGCGGACGCCGGGGGCACCGGCGGCAACGTGGGGACAGCTCCCTAGGCTGGTCGCCATGGCTGACGTCGTGCTGCAGACCGTGCCGCTGGAGTTCCAGTGGCCCACCATCGACCCGTTCCTGTTCTGCGTCCACCACGACGACGCCTACCCGGCGGGCAACGAGCGGTTGGGGCCGGATGCCTCGTTGGCGGGTCGCCAGCTCGGCAACGACTTCGAGCCGCGCGACGGCTGGCGTATGTACCACGGCGAGGTGGTCCCCGGCTTCCCGGCGCACCCGCACCGCGGCTTCGAGACCATCACCTACGTCCGGCGGGGGCTGATCGACCACTCCGATTCGCTGGGCGCGGCGGCACGGTTCGGGCGTGGGGACGTGCAGTGGATGACCGCCGGCGGCGGCGTCGTGCACAGCGAGATGTTCCCGCTGCTCGACCCCGACGGGCCGAACCCGGTCGAGCTGTTCCAGATCTGGATGAACCTCCCCGCCGACGACAAGCTCGTCGAGCCGCACTTCTCGATGCTGTGGGACCACGACATCCCGCGCGTCACCACGACGGACGGCGAGGGGCGCGGCGTCGAGGTCACCGTCATCGCCGGCACGCTCGCCGGCGCCAGCGCCCCGCCGCCTCCGCCGCACAGCTGGGCGAGCCGACCCGACAGCGACGTCGCCATCTGGCACGTCGTGCTCGAGGCGGGCGCGTCGTTCGAGCTGCCGGCCGCCGCCTCCGACGAGACGGTGCGCACGCTGTACGTCTTCGAGGGCGACGGGCTCGACATCGCCGGCGAGGCCGTGGGCGCCCGCACGGGCAACGTGGTGCGGGCCACCCAGCCGGTCGTCGTCACGGCGCCGGCGTCGGGCGCCGAGGTGCTGGTGCTGCAGGGCCGTCCGATCGGCGAGCCGGTGGCGCAGTACGGGCCCTTCGTGATGAACGACCGCGCCGGCATCGAGCAGGCGTTCGCCGACTACCAGCGCACCGGGTTCGGCGGTTGGCCGTGGCCGGCGGACGACCCGAACCACGGTCCCGACCGGGGCCGCTTCGCCCGCCATGCCGACGGTCGCCTCGAAGAGGTCGGCTGACGCGATCATGGCCGAGATGCGTCGCGATCAGGTGCCAGACAGTTGGAGCGCAGGGGTCGCCGGCTACGAGGCGATGTTCGAGCCCTTCACCGGTGGGTACGCCGACGCCGCGGTCGACCTCCTGGACATCGGTCCCACCCACGCCGTCCTCGACGTGGCGGCCGGCGCCGGCGCGGTGGCCCTGCGGGCGGGACGCCGGGGTGCATCGGTGCTGGCGACGGACTTCGCACCCGGGATGGTCGAGCGCCTTGCCGAGCGGTTCGCCGCCGAGGGGCTCGACCGCTGCCGGGCCGAGGTGATGGACGGCCAGGCCCTGACCGTCGCCGACGGGTCCTTCGACGCCTGCACGTCGATGTTCGGGCTGATCTTCTTCCCCGACCTCGACGCCGGCGTGCGCGAGCTGGCGCGCGCCGCTCGTCCCGGCGGGAGCGTGTGCGTCGGCACCTGGCATGTGGCGCAGTTCCCGTTGGCGACGCTGGTGGCTGCGGCCCTCGGCGAGGTGATCGACGGGTTCGCCGCGCCTCCCGGTCCGCCGACGTGGGCGCGCCTGGGCGACGTGGACAGCATCGCCGCCCACCTGACGGCGGCCGGGCTGGTCGACGTCGAGGTGGTGCCGGTGCGCCGGCGGTGGGTGTTCGAGGACCCGGAGGCGTTCTTCCGGAGCCAGCCGAGCTGGTCGCCGCCGGTGCAACC
>JAGQTE010000402.1 GCA_020439175.1 Acidimicrobiales bacterium
CCCCAGTCGAGGATCGGCGCGTCCAGCTGGTCGAGCAGCAGGTTGAACCGGTCCACGCGCTCGGCGATGTCGGGCCCGTAGATGATCGACCCCGCGGTGGTCGGCGGGAGCCTGATCCAGTACGGCGATGCACCGTGCGCCCGGGCGATCTCCACGAGCTCGGTGTTCGCCTTGGCGAGCTCGGTGTACATGAGCTCCGTGCCGGGCTGGACGGTGATCCCCTGATCGTTCACGTACAGCGGCGACCCTGCGGGACCACCCGGGTAGTGGCAGCACGACTCGAACAGCACGATGTCGGCGTCGTAGGTCTGCAGCTTCTCCTCGAGCTTCGTCGCCCAGACCTTCTGGCCGTCCCAGGTGAACAGCGGACCGGTGCCGAGCAAAGTCCAGTTCTCGACGTCGACGCCGTACGCGCCGAACTGCTGTTCGAGTGCCGGGTGCGCGAACGCGATGACCGAATCGCCCACGATGAGCACCTTGGTCACCGGACGATCGGTCGTCTTCTCCACGACCTGGCAAGCCGTGGTGGCGGCCAGCAGTGCTACCAGCAGGGTCCCGATCAGCCGTGTTCGTCGTGTCCGTCCCGTCCACATGGTTGGACCCTTGACCGCGCTAGGTGGTCGAGTCCAGACCACAAGGGCGACGGGCCGAGCGTTCTGGCAACTCGACGCGTCTTGTGGCCGTCGGGGTCCGTCGGATCGTGCCCACGTCACCACTATGCGGGCGGAGTTCACGATGAGTGGTGGTGTCCCTGCCGAGCCGGGTGTCGGCGCGACTGCCCCGGACTCACAAGCGCTGCCGGGCGGTCGATGGAGAGCGGTGTCACTCAGCGGCGGCGGACGCTGGGACGCGTGGCTCGACCGCGACGTCCCGCCCTCGGCTGCGCTCGGCGCGTCCGTCGCCGTGCTGGCGCTGATCGCCCTCGGCGACTACCTGACCGGTCCGTATCTGGTGTTCGCCACCTTCTACCTGGTGCCGGTGGTCATCGCCGCCTGGTACGTGGGCCGGAGGCCGGCGCTCGTCGTCGCCGCGGCGGCGGGGGTGGTCGGCGCCCTGAGCACGGCGCTGGACCCGGGTGAGGTGACTGCCCCCGTGTACGTGTGGAACGGCGTGTTCCGCTTCGTGACCTACGCCTTCATCGCCGTGCTGGTCGACGCCGAACGGCGGGCGCGCGCCGCGATCAGCGCGGCCTCCCAGACCGACCCGATGACCGGGCTGCCCAACCGTCGGCAGTTCTACGCCGATGCGCAGCGCGAGCTGGACCGGGCGCGCCGGTCCGGTGGCTCCGTCGCGGTGGCCTACCTCGACGTCGACGACCTCAAGGCGCGCAACGACACCTACGGCCACCAGGCGGGCGACGAGATGCTGATCTCGTTCGCCGAGGTGGCGCGCCGGTGCTTCCGGTCGACCGATCTGTTGGCGCGCCTCGGCGGCGACGAGTTCTGCGTCCTGCTCGTCGACGCCGACCTGGCCGAGGCGGAGGCGGTGGTCGACCGCTTCGTGGCGGCGCTGGCCCGGGCCGAGCCGCTGCCCATCCGCGTGAGCGTCGGGCTGGCTGCGGGCCCGGTGCCGGCGGGTGTCGACATCGAGGACCTGGTGCACGCCGCCGACGCGCTCATGTACGACGCCAAGCAGTCGGGCAAGGGGCGCCGCTGCACCCGGCCGACGCTGCTCGCATCGTGACGGCACTCCCGGCGCCCGTTCGGGCGTAGCGTCGGGTCGTGAACCTCGAGGCCTGGATCTTCTTCACCGTCCTGATCGCCGCGCAGGTCACCGTGCTCACCCTGTTCGGCCGGACCGTGCAGCAGTGGCGGTCGCTGCTGCCCGCCCCGCGTCCCGCCGACTGGCTGCCGTTCGAGGGCGATCGCCTCGTCGGTGACCGACCGAGCGTCGCGCTCGGCAACGGTTGGCTCCCGGTCGATCTCGACCCGGGGGCCACCTGGACGCTCACGGTCGTCCCGGGGTCGGCGACGTCGACGGGCGGCGACGAGCCCACCGCGCCCGGCGAGTCCACGGCGTGGCTCGATGCTCCCGCCGAGCTCATCGTGTTGCGGCGCACCCGCTTCCCTCCGCCCGCTGCGGGCGTCACCCGCAGCTCGTGGCCCTTCACCAACGGGCTGGTCGTGGAGTCGTCCGACCGCACGGGGCTGCGCGTGGTGCCGTGCGGGCGGTCGTTCGCCTGGGTGCGCGAGGCGCGTCGTGCGCTCGAGGTCCTGCACGACGAGCCGGACGGGGTGGCGTTGCTGCTCGACGAGCTGGGCGTCGCCGCCGTCGATCTGCTCGTGGCGGTCCCGGCGGCGCTGCTGACGGAACCGGACGACGGTCTGCGGCCGGACCCGTGACGGCCGCCTTCCCGGGCGACGGCCGGCGGCGGTGTCCTGCCCGTCAGCCGGCCAGCAGCGCGTCGAGGCGCTGGTAGCCCTCGCGCACGCCCTCCTCCATGCCGCTGGCGACGAAGGCGTCGCGCTCGGCGAAGCTGTCGACGAGCGACGTGACGACGAGCCGCGTCCGCCCGTCGTCGATCGCCTCGAAGGCGGCGCGTTCGAGCGCGATGTGCCCCGGCATGCCTTCGAACTCGAAGGTCTGCACGATCAGCTCGGCCGGGCGCACGGTGTGGAAGCAGCCCCGGAACCGGTAGTCGTTCCCGTCGCTGCGGTGGACGTAGCGGTAGCTGCCGCCGTCGCGGCAGTCCCAGTGGTCGAGCACCATCTCGTGGCGACTCGGACCGAGCCACCGCACGATGAGGTCCGGGTCGGTGTGGGCCGCGAACACGAGGTTCGGCGGCGCATCGAACGCGCGGCCGATGCGCACGAGCGGGACGGTGGTGTCGAGCTCGATGGTGGTCTGGTCGGTGACGGTCATGCGGTTGCCTCCCTGTCGGCCGGCGCGGGTTGGTCGGGTGCGTGGCGCTCATCGAGCTGGA
>JAGQTE010000403.1 GCA_020439175.1 Acidimicrobiales bacterium
CCGCCCCAGCCGGTGGTGGTGTTGTCGGTGATGGTGGAGCCCAGCACGGTGGTGGTGCCGATGGAGAACAGGCCCCCGCCGCTGTGTTCGGCGTGGTTGGCGGTCACGGTGGCGTTCGTGAGCGAGACGGTGCCGACGGTGGAGCCGATGCCGCCGCCGAAGATGGCGGTGTTGGCGGTGGCGGTGACGTCGGTGAGGTTGAGCACGCCTCCGTTGCGGGTGCCGAAGGCGCCGGCGAACTCCTCGGCCCAGTTGCCGGTGGCGGTGACCGACGAGATGGTGGCGGTGGCACCCGGTCCGACGGCGACGGCGCCGCCGTAGCCGGGACGGTCGGTGATGGCGTCGTGGGGGACGTGGCCACCGGTGATCGTGACACCAGCGATGGTGGCGACACCGGCGCGCACGTCGAAGTAGCGGTCCAGGAAGGCGGCGTCGAGCGTGGCGCCGTTGCCGGTGATGGTGACGGAGTCGTTCAGGTCGAGGTCGCCGGTGGCGGCGTCGTCCTCATTCGCGCCAGCGATGCCGAGCGTGTAGGTGGCCCCCGGCGTGAGCACGATCGAGTCGGCACCGGCGGTGGCGTTCGCTTCTTGCACCGCGGCGCGCAGCGAGCACGACCCGGGCGTGCCGTCCCCGCAGATCCCGTCACCCGGCGCCGCGTCGGCCACATCGAGCGTCGTGTCCGGCGAGAGCCCCACCGCACCAGCAGGCACCGCAGGCAGCACCGGCACCACACCCACCAACCCGGCAGCCACCCCCACAGCAACCACCACCGGCACCACACCACGAACACGCCAAACCCGCCTCGCCATGTTCCGCAGCCTACCTCCTGGTCCGACAATCAGCTCGTGCGGAAGCGGCGCGACCACTGGAAGCGTCATCGGCGCGGGCGGCGACCGCGCGACGCAGCACGTTCGCGCTCGGCGCGCAGCGCGTCGATCTCGTCGAGCTCGTCCACGTAGCCGAGCCATCGTTCGAGGCGGTCGGCGTCGATGTCGCCGGCGGCGACGGCGGCGCGCAGCGCGCACCCGGGCTCCGCTTGGTGTTCGCAATCGTTGAAGCGGCAGGTGTCGGCGAGGTCCTCCAGGTCCTCGAACAACCGGGCGATCCCGGCGTTCGACTCCCACAGCCCCACTGCCCGAAGCCCGGGCGTGTCGATCAGCACCCCACCGCCCGGCACGCCGAACAGATCGCGCGTCGTCGTCGTGTGGCGTCCTTTGGCGTCGCCCGATCGCACCCGGCCGACCTCGGTCGTGTCCCGCGCCACGAGGGCGTTGACCAACGAGCTCTTGCCGGCGCCGGACTCGCCGAGGAGCACGGCCGTACGATCCGGACGGAGCCGTTCGGTGATCTGGTCCAGTCCGGCACCGGACGCCGAGGACACGACCACCACGTCGATCGACGGCGACACGCTGCGCGCCACGGCGACCGCGGCAGCAACCTCGTCCGGGGACGCCAGGTCCGCCTTCGTCAACACGAAGCACGGCACCGCGCCGGCGTCGAGGGCCAGCGCCGCCAGGCGTTCCAGCCGTCCGATCCGCAGCGGCCGGTCGAGGCCGTGCACGACGAGCACCTCGTCCACGTCGGCGGCCAGTGCCTGCTCGGCGCGGCCGAGGGCGTCGGCGCGGGTGAGCTGCGACCACCGTTCGAGCACGGCGACCAGGGGCGGCTCGTCCTCGTCGGGTCCGAGCAAGACCCAGTCACCCGTCGTCGGTCGGGCCAGCGGATCGTCTCGGATCTCGGCGGGCAGCGTGGCCAGCGGCGCCTGCACCAGGTCGTCGGCGCGCTGCACGACGACGTGCGTGTTGTCGACACGCTGCACGCGTCCCGGCACCGCCCGTCCGCCTGCGAGCTGCAGGGCGTCTGCGGCGTCGTGGACCAGCGCCGCCACTCGGGCGCCCCAGCCGACCGTCGCCAGGGCGCCGACGCCTGAGACGTCGTCGGCGGCGTCGTCGTCGGTGGGCGACGAGTCGGTGTCCCGCGAGTCGGGACGGTCGGCTGCGGGCATCGCGCCATGTTCGCACGGGCGACCGGCCACGACGGCTGCGATACTGCGCGCCATGCCAGCGCTCGCACAGGTCGACCTCCGTGACCGGGTGATCCTGATCACCGGCGCCAACAGCGGCATCGGCAAGGAGGCCGCCGTGACCCTGTCGACGTGGGGGGCGACGGTGGTGATGGGGGCGCGCTCGGAGCTGCGCGGCGGTCCGGCACGTGCGGAGGTGCAGCGCCGGTCGGGGAGCGGACGTGTCGAGCTGGTCCCGCTCGACCTCGGGAGCTTCGACAGCATCCACGCCGCCGCCGACGAGGTGCTGGCCCGCCACGATCGGCTCGATGTGCTGATCAACAACGCCGGCGCCGTGCTGTCACGGCGAGCCGTGACCCGAGAGGGGTTCGAGGCGACCCTCGGCGTGAACCACATCGGCCACCAGTTGTTGACCGACCTGCTCCTCGAGCGGTTGACCTCGACGGCAGCGACCGTCGGCCAGCCGAGTCGGGTCGTCACCGTGGCATCGCTGGCGCATCGCACCGGCAAGCTGCGCCTCGACGATCTGCTCTTCGAGCACCGTGCCTACAACGGGTCCGTCGCCTACGCGCAGTCGAAGCTGGCCAACGTGTTGTTCGCCTTGGAGCTTGCTCGGCGCAACGACCCGACCCTGCTCACGTCGAACTGCCTGCACCCGGGGGCGGTGCGCACCGGGTTCGGCGCCGCCGAGGACACGAACGGCCTCGAACGGGCGGCGATGGTCGTCGGCCGTCCGTTCATGATCACGCCACGATGGGGCTCGCGGCCGATCGTGTACCTGGCGTCGGCACCGGCGATGCAGGGTGTGACCGGCGCCTATGTCGTCGGCGGGTGGCCCGGTCGCAGCGCCACGCACAAGCCCTCGCATGCGGCCCGGGACCCCCGGCTCGCAGCCCAGCTCTGGGACCGGACCGAGGCGCTGATCGCCGAGGGCGAGGCCCGACGGTCGGGCACACCGCCGTCGGACTGAACGACACGGGACCGGAGCGCCTCGGTGCCCGAGCCAGCAGCTGATCGAGCCGGCAGATTCGGTGCGTTGTTGACGGAATCTGCCGGGTCGATCCGGCGACGGTCGCAGCTGTCGACGGTCGCAGCTGTCGACGGTCCTGGCTGCCGACGGTCCTGGCTATCGGTTGCCGTTCAGGAGGTGGCCGGCACGGCGATCCACACGGCGCGGCTTCGGCCCAGCTCCCGGCCGTCGGCATCGGTGAGCACGACGCCGGTGATGTGCTTGCGTCCCTCGCTGGCGATGCGCCAGCTGGTCAGGACGTACTGCTGGCCGACCTGGACGGTGCCGAGGTGCGACGCCGTGATGGTGCCGAGCAGCACAGCGGTCTCGTCGGCGCCGAACACCGACACGGCCTGACCGCCGGGGCAGTCGAGCGCGGCATAGACGATCTCCGGGCGCACGGTGCCGTCGGGTCCGGCCAGCGATGCGTCGGGCGTCCAAACGGTGGCGAAGATGTCGTCGCGATCGGCCACCGTTCCGGCGAACAGGCGCAGGCCGTCGCCGGGCGCACGCCCAGGTCCGCAGGCGAAGCAGGTGGGGAACGGGTGCTGGTCGGCGTCGAACGGCGTCGTGGCGGTGGTCGCTTCGAGCAGGGTTGCTGCGGTCGGCGGATCGAGCTCGACGGCGTCGACGCGGCGTCCCTCGGCGACGACGACCGGTTCGGCGCCGGTGTGGTCGACGAGGCGGGTGACCTCGCCGGCGCGCTCGACGGTGAGGTCGACCTCGAGTGGCGGCGGAACCCGCAGGCGGATCTCGACGGCGTCGCCGGCGCCGATGCCCATCGCCTGGGCCAGTGCACCGGCCGTGTAGCCGCCGTTGCCGGAGGTCGGTGGGCCGCAGTAGCGGGCGTCGATCGTCACCGTGTCGGACATGGCGCGCAGTCTCCCACGGCGCCGTCGACCGCCGCCGTCCGAGCCTTGCGGCGGCGTCGGCTCCGATTCGGTACCGATTCGGTGCCCAGCGCGCCGGCGATGGCGACGTGGCTGCTCGGGGGTGCCGGTCGGGCGGCGGCCGACGGGTAGGCTCGCCCGCCGTGGCGACCTCCAAGAAGAAGAAGCGCCAGCAGGCGCAGGCCCGGGCGAAGCACCGCGCCCAGGTCGAGAAGCGGCGCGAGCACACCAAGCCGGCGCCGCTGCCCAAGGTCGGCACCCCCGAAGACGACGCCTACCGGCTCAAGCGCAGCCGTGAGGACGTGGTGAACTTCGGCATGTCGTCAGCCCGCAAGGGCGCGGTCAATTGGGTGATCGTGATCGTCGTGGTCGCCCTGCTGATCGCCGGCGCGGTGGCGTTGATCATCGCCTCAGCGTGAGCTGATCACCCGCAACTCACGCAGGGCGGTCGCTTGACAGCTCTCCGACGGCGACGGACGATGTCCCCGGGTTGCCGCGCCTGGTTGCGGCTAGGAGTAGGGACAAGCACCGTGGGGGATGAACCTCGCCTGTGGAGCGCGCGTGTGTCTGCGGGCGAAGGGAGTCCGCAGGGTGTGGCACGTCACATCAGCAGGATCGCCGCTGTCTTCGACGCGGCGCCGATCGGCGTGGGCGTCTGGTCCGTGCGCGGCGAGCTGCTGCACGCGAACCCGGTCCTCGCCGACCTGCTGGGCAGCGATGCGGCGTCGGTACGGGGCCGCGTGTTCGAGGAGCACCTGCGCGCCGACGACGTGCCGGGCGTCCGCCGCATGGTCGGCGACCTGTGGGACGGCACGCGCAACAGCTTCGAGTGCGACGTGCGGTGCGTCGCCCCTGGTGGCGCCGACCTGTGGGTGCGCGCCTACGTCACGCCGGTCTACGGCCCCGCCGGCGGGCCCGAGTACCTCATCTCCCAGATCTTCAGCTTCAGCCGCCCCGGCGCCGAGGAGACGGCGACCGCTCGGCTGGCGCACGAGCCGCCGGTGATGCTGTGGCTGGCCGACGAGCGTGGGATCCCGCGCGTCGGCAACCGCACCACGTTCGAGTTCCTCGGCCTGCCGCCGAGCTCGGGCGAGCTGCGGCGCGCCCTGTTCGAGGACGTCGATCATGACGACGTCGACCCGGTGCGCGCCGAGGTGCGACGGGCGATCGACGCCCACCAGCCGTGGACCTTCACCGCCCGGTCTCGCCGAGCAGACGACACCTGGCGGTGGATGCGGCACGATGCCCGGCCCTTGCACGCCGCAGACGGTGCCTGCATCGGCTTCGCCGGCGTGTCGGTCGACGTCACCGACGACCAGGAGCGCCGACGGGAGCTGGAGGAGGTCCAGCGGCTGTTCTCGAGCGTCACCGATGCCGGTCCCATCGCCGTGCTGCGCACCGATCGCGTCGGCAACGTCACCTACGCCAACGGCCGCTGGGCCGAGATCCTCGACGACCCGGCGACCCGCCTGCGCGAGACCAGCTGGCAGTCGATCCTCGTCCCGGAGCACGTCGACGAGCTGGTCCGGCGTTCGGCGCAGGCCGTGCGCCTCGGCCGGCCGTTCGTCATGCGGGTGCAGGCGGTGGAGCCGCTCACCGGCGGCAGCGGGCCGGCGCACCACTGGGGCGAGCTGCGCGTGGCGCCGGTCTACGACGACGACGGTCGCCACGACGGGTTCGTCGCCACGCTCACCGACATCTCCGCCGAGGTGGCCGCCGACCGCCGCGCCGATCGGCTGGCGGCCGTGCTCGACGCCGGATCGGACTACCTCGTGATCGTCGACGGCGACGGCGCCATCTCCCACGTCAACGACGCGGCGCGCGTCCAGCTCGGCGTCCGACCGGCGGACGAGGGTCCCCGTGCCACCGACCCGACGACGGCCGCCGACCGGCAGCGCCTGCGCGACGTGCTCGACCACGACGCCGTCGAGGTTCTCGAGACGACGGTGCTGCCCACCCTGGCCCTCGACCGCATCTGGCGCGGCGAGCTGCTGCTGCGGGATCACGCCGGTGGCCAGATCCCGGTCTCGGCGCTCGTGCTGGCCCAAGGCGATGACCGGGCACCGCTCGAGTCCGTGGCGATCGTCGCCCGTGACATCTCCGACCTCAAGGACGTCGAGCACCGCATGCGCGAGCTCGCCACGCACGACTACCTGACCGGTCTGCCGAACCGGATCCTGCTCTACGACCGGATCGAGCAGGCGCTCGCCCGGCAGCGGCGTCGCGGCGGTCCGGTGGCGCTGCTGTACCTCGACCTCGACGACTTCAAGCCGGTGAACGACGACCTGGGTCACCACGTCGGCGATGCCGTGCTGGTCGTGATCGCCGACCGGATCACCGCATCCCTGCGCGGCGCGGACACGGCAGCGCGCCTCGGGGGCGACGAGTTCGCCGTGCTGGTCGAGGGCATCGGCGACGACGACGGACTCGACCAGGTGGCGCGCCGGCTGATCGACGCCATCGGCGCGCCGGTCGAGGTCGACGGGCGCATCATCCGCACCGGCGTGTCGATCGGCATCGCGCTGGTCACGGGCCGTGGCGACGACGAGCACGACCGGCACGACCGGCACGACGCGCGCGACGGGCGCGAGGACGATGCCGAGCACGGGGTCGACCGCGACCGCGACCGGGACCTCGATGTCGACCACCTCGTCGTCGCCGCCGACCGGGCGATGTATGCCGCCAAGGCTGCCGGCGGCGGTTGCTGGCGACGCAGCTGATCCGGGTCCGGCGGGAAGCGTCCCCGGGCTCAGCGCGGCGTGAGCACGTGGTGGCCGGGCTCGATGCGGGTGTCGATGCCACCGAACACCACGTCCGCCTCGATGGGGGTGTCGATCTCGAGCTTGTCCGGCGCCGCCTGCACCGTCACCAGCCCCGACGGCGTCGGGACCGTGCCATGGGCGTAGGCCAGGTCGCCGAGCGTCGGCGCGATGCGCGCCCGTGCGAACCCGGGCACCGCCGGCGTCACGCCGAGCGTGTACTGCATGAGGTCGCGCGTCGGCGTGGCACTCCAGCCATGGCAGTGGCTGCCCCCGAACCACACCTCCGACAGCGTGGTCGCCGACCGCTCCAGGAGCGGGGCCCAGTCGCGGATGAGCTCGGGGAGCAGGTCGGCGCGGTCCGCCTGCGCCACCGCATCGTGCACGACGTACCGGAAGAACGGCTGGGCTGCCACGATCTGGCGCTCCACGTCCCACCACGGGGCGGGCGGACCGTTGACGAGGTACAGCGATCCGGCGTACATGTCACCGACCCGCCCCGGCAGCGCATCCTCGCCGGGCACGAGCCACGAGGCGTGCACCAGCCGGTCCGCCGCGCAGATGCGCTCGATCAGCTCGTCGTCGCGCACGCCCCGTGTGAGGCGGGCGACGATGGCGGCGGCGTTGGTGTGCTGGCTGACCGGCGCCTGGCGCACGCCGTCGATGATCTGGTCGACGTACAGGCCACGCTCGGGGTCGAAGAAGGCTTGGAACGCCTTGCGCAGCCGGACCCACCGTTGGGCAGCCCACTCGGCGCGACCCTTGTCGCCGAGCAGCTCGGCGAGCTGGCGGACGTCGCGCAACGCCCGACCGTAGAGGGCGTTGAGCGCGCCCGAGCATCCGGCCGTCGACACGGCGCTCCAGTCGATGAGGATCCAGCCGGTCACGTCGTGCAGCAACCCGTCCGGGCCTTCGTAGTCGCCGAACCAGTGCAGGATGCGCTCGGCGACGGGGAGCAGCCGGCGCGCCAGGTCGACGTCGCCCGTGTAGCGGACGAGGTTGGCGGCGGCATGGATCCAGTGCAGCGACCAGTCCGGGATGTACGCCGTGTCGGCGGCGGCGAGGTCGCCGGCGGCTGCCATCGGGAGCATCCCGTCCGGGCGCGCCGCTGCGGCCAACGCCACGTTGCGATGCGCCAGCGTCCAGTCGGCGTTGGTGGTGAGGTCGACCAGCAGGTGCACGACGGCGTCGCCGGTCCAGGCCCGCTGCTCGCGCGACGGGCAGTCGAGGTAGGCGTCCTGTGCGCAGAGGTCCACGGTGCGCCGCCCGGCGGCCCAGATCTGGTTGATCGCCTCGTCGTCGCAGCGGAAGGACGGCCCGGAAGGTCGGGGCGCCCGCCGCTCGCGCACCCGGACGGCGTCGACGGTCACCGTGCCCTCGCCACGCAGCGACAGCCCGAGGTAGCGCAGCCCCAGGTTGTCGAAGGTCTCGTGGTGGTCGTCGTGGCCCCGGGCGACGTAGCGGAAGCCGGCGTGCTGGGGCCCGGCGTCGAGGTGGCCGTCGGCGTCGAGCGCCTCGGCCGCCTTGGCGTCGATGCGGGTGCCCTCGGGAGCGGTCACCGACAGCAGCACCGTGCCGGCGGTCTGCTCGCCGAGGTCGAGCACGAGCATCCCGGCGTCGTAGGCAGGCGTGAGCTCCACGGTGAAGGGCAGCTCGCGCCGCGGCAGGCGGGCCACCTTGTCGGCGGCGACGAGGTCGGCGCCCACTTGGTCGACGGGATCGTCGAGCGTCGGTGCCGTGCGTGCCACGGCGGCGCCGACCACGCCGGCGACCGGGCCGTCGGACACGACCTGCGGGACCGACGCCAGGCGCAACGCCCCGTAGGGCGTCACCGGGGGGCGTAGCCGGCCGTCCCAGCCGAGGTGGCGGGGCTCGAGCTCGGTGGCCGCTGGCCAGTCGGCGTCGTCGAAGCCGACCTCGCGCCAGTCCGGCGGGAGGAGCCGGGCGTCGACCGACTCGGGGGCGATGCCGGTCACGCCGACCGGTTCGAGCTCCTCCCACGCCGACGACGCCGTGCAGCGCCAGGTCGCGTCGGTGCCCAGCACCTCGCCGCCGAGGTCGACCTCGAGCACGACCATCCCGCCGCCGAGGCCGTAGGTCGCCGGCGCGGGCTGCCACCACGGGGTTGCCAGGCCATAGGCGCGGGCGCAGATGGCGAGCACGTTGGTGCCGACCTGGAGGTGGGTCGTCAGGTCGGCGTGGTCGACGAGCAGCTGACGCGGGTCGGACCGGCCGGGACCGCTCGACACCTCGGCGCCGTTGCACCACAGGCGGTAGCGGGCGTCGGCCGTGGCGCGCAGCGGCGCCGTCGGAGGCACGACGTCGAGCTCGAAGGTCTTGCGCAGCAGCACCCATCCCCGCGCCGAGTCGGCCGGCACCGACGGCTGGGCGCCGTGCCCGACGGTGAGCGGCGGGGGAGCGTTCCACACCAGCCGTGCGCGCCATGGTCCGGTGAGCGGGCCCGCCACGGGGAGCTCCGATGGTCCGGTCGCAGGCATGGTGCCCACATTCAAGCAACTGCGCCGCATCCCTGCACCCTGGCTGCACCGATCGCGCGCCCGCCGGTGTCGGGATCGGGACGTCCCGGCCGCCCGACCTGGGCGCGCTGCTATCGTGCCGGGCGCCAACGCCGTACACGGAGGGACCCGATGGCCGACGACGCGACGAACGAGGCAGTGGTGACCACTCGCCAGCTCGTGAACGAGTACCTCGCCGGAGCCTTCGACGAGGTCGAGGTGGCCGACGGCGTGTGGACGATCCGCTACGGCTCGGCCAAGGTCGACATCACGGTCGACGTCTTCGACGAGGACTCCTCGGTCGTGCGCGTCGTGTCACCCGCCGTCACGGGGTGCGCCCCCTCGCCCGAGCTGTACAAGTTCATCGCCACCGACGCGCCCAAGCACGCGTTCGGGCACCTCGAGGCGATCGAGCAGGGGGACACGATCACCATCACGTTCGGGCACAGCCTGCTCGGCGACTTCCTCGACGACGCCGAGCTGCGCACGGCGGTCATCGCCGTGGCCTTCACCGCCGATGAGCTCGACGACGAGCTGGCGGCCCGCTTCGGCGGCCAGGTGCACGACGCGTCCGGCAACCACAGCTGACGCTCGTGTCACGGTGACGGCCGTCACGCTGGCTGCGTAAGGTACGCGGCCGATGGCTGCCTACCGACCCCCCCTTCAGGACATCCGCTTCGTGCTCGACGAGCTCGTCGACCTCGACGAGCTGTGCCAGTTCGAGTCGTTCAAGCACGTCGATCCCGACTCGATCCACACGGCGATCGAGGAGTTCGCCCGCTGGACCGCCGAGGTCGTGGCGCCGCTCAACCGCATCGGGGACCTCGAGGGGGCGGTGCACGACCCCGAGACCAACACGGTCCGGACCGCGCCGGGCTTCGCCGATGCCTACGCCCAGTTCCGCGACGCCGGCTGGGGTGCGGTGCCGTTCGAGGCGGACTACGGCGGCGGCGGGTTCCCCTGGCTGGCGGGCATCGTCATGCAGGAGATCATGAGCGCCGCCAACCTCAGCCTGTCGATGTGCCCGCTGCTCACCCAGGGCGCCATCGACATGTTGATGGCGCACGGGTCGGAGGCCCAGCGCGAGCTGTTCGTGCCGAGGATGGTGACGGGGCAGTGGACCGGCACCATGAACCTGACCGAGCCCGAAGCCGGCTCCGACGTCGGCGCCCTGCGCACCAAGGCCGTGCCCCAGCCCGACGGCACCTACCGCATCACGGGCACGAAGATCTTCATCACCTTCGGCGAGCACGACATGGCCGAGAACATCATCCACCTCGTGCTGGCCCGCACGCCGGACGCGCCCCCGGGCACCAAGGGCATCTCGTGCTTCATCGTGCCCAAGTTCCTCGTCGACGACGACGGGAACCTGGGTGAGCGCAACGACGTGGCGTGCGTGTCGATCGAGCACAAGATGGGCGTCAAGGCGTCCCCGACGTGCGTGATGTCGTTCGGCGACGAGGGCGGCGCCGTCGGCTACCTCATCGGCAACGAGAACGAGGGCATGCGGTACATGTTCACGATGATGAACAACGCCCGCCTCTCGGTCGGCCTCGAGGGCCTCTCGATCGCGGAGCGTGCGTACCAGGACGCCCTCGAGTACGCCCAGGAGCGCAAGCAGGGCCGCGCCGTCGGCGCTGCGGCCGGGGTGCAGTCGCCGATCATCGAGCACGCCGACGTGCGCCGCATGCTGCTGCTGATGAAGTCGATCATCGAGGCCATGCGGGCGCTGGTGTACACCCAGGCCGAGACGATCGACATGGCCAACCACCACCCGGACCCCGAGCTGCGTCAGTACAAGCAGCTCATGGCCGAGCTGCTGACCCCGGTCGTGAAGGGCTGGTGCACGGACATGGGCGTCGAGGTGACGTCGCTGGCCGTGCAGATCTACGGCGGCATGGGCTACATCGAGGAGTCCGGCGTCCCCCAGCACTACCGCGACGCCCGCATCACGCCGATCTACGAGGGCACCAACGGCATCCAGGCGCTGGACCTCGTCATGCGGAAGCTGCCGCTCAAGGGCGGTGAGGTCGTCACCGAGCACCTGTCGCTCATCGCCATGCTCGACCCGGCGCTGCTGCGCGGGGGCGCCCAGCTGGCGTCGATCCGCTCGAACCTCGCTGAGGCCCTGACCACCCTGGCCGACACCACCCACTGGGTGATGGCCGAGGGCGCCACCGACCCGCGCCAGGCCATGGCCGGCGCCACCCCGTACCTACGCATGTTCTCGCTGGTCACCGCCGGTGCCCTGATGGCCAAGACGGCGCTGCACGCCGCCGAGCGCCTCGATGCCGGCACCGGCGACGCCGACGCCATGCGAGCGAAGATCGCCACCGCCACCTTCTTCTGCGCGCAGGTGCTGCCGCAGGTGCACGGGTTGGTGGCGCCGGTGCGTGCCGGGCACGACCAGCTCTTCGCCATCGGCGTCGAGCAATTCGCGCACTGAACCCGCGGCACGGCGGCGCGACCGCGAGCCGGTAGCCTCGCTCCTCGTGCTGCACGCGCTGCTGGCGAGCCTGCCGTCACCGTCGACGAACACCCTCGGCCCGCTGCCGATCCGCGCCTATGGCGTGATGATCGCCCTCGGCGTCGTGGCGGCCGTCTGGCTGTCACGCAAGCGTTGGGCGGCCCGCGGCGGCGATCCCGAGGACGTCGTGACCATCGCCCTGTGGGCGGTGCCGGCGGGCCTGATCGGCGCCCGGCTGTACCACGTCGCCACCGACTGGAAGACGTACTTCCCCGACGATCCGCTCGGCGCGCTCGCCATCTGGAAGGGCGGCCTGGGCATCCCCGGCGGCGTGGCGCTCGGCACGATCGTCGGCGTCGTGATCGCCCGACGTCTCGGCATCCGCCCCGGCCCGATCTTCGACGCGGTGGCGCCGGCGCTCCCGCTCGCCCAGGCCATCGGCCGGTTCGGCAACTGGTTCAACCAGGAGCTGTTCGGGTCGCCGACCGACCTCCCGTGGGGGTTGCAGATCGACCTGGCCAACCGACCGTTCGGCTACGAGCAGTTCGCCACCTTCCACCCGACGTTCCTGTACGAGGCGCTGTGGAACCTGTCGCTCGTCGGGGTGCTGCTGCTGCTCGACCAGCGACGCATCCTGCGCCCGGGCCGCCTGTTCGCCGTCTACGTCGGCGGCTACTTCCTGGGTCGGCTCTGGGTCGAGGCGCTGCGCATCGACACGGCGTCGACGATCGGACCGTTCCGCATCAACACCTGGATGA
>JAGQTE010000404.1 GCA_020439175.1 Acidimicrobiales bacterium
CGCTCCAGGTCGAGTTGCGTGGCGCCCAGGGTGGCGCCAGCGGCGGCGACAACGCCGGCATGGGTGGCATCGGTGCCGAGATCGGCCAAGCGGGCGGTGACTCGACCTCGTGCGGGCCTTGTGCGACCGGCGGCGGTGGCGGGACGGCAGCAGCCGGTGGTGTCGGCGGCTCCGGGTCGACGGTCGGCGGTCCGGGCACTGCTGGGACGCTCGGGCTCGGCGGCGAGGGCGGCCCCGGTGTCGACAACCCGCAGAACGGTGGCAGCGCCGGTGGTGGTGGCGGCGGTGGCCTCTATGGCGGCGGTGGCGGCGGCGCCGGCACGGTCGGGTCCAGCGCCGGCGGCGGTGGCGGGGGCGGTTCCAGCCTCGGCCCGGCGGGTGCCACGTTCACCGCGGGAATGCAGGCGGGCGACGGCTCGGTGACCATCACCTACGACCCGGACGCCCCGACCACGACCACTGCGCCGAGCACGACGACGTCGACGGCGGCCGCAGCTGTGGTGACGCCCGCTTTCACCGGCTGACCGCGTGCGCCGGCTGCATGCGAGCAGGGGCTGACGTGATGCGCCGGGGCCCGGTGAACGGTGGTTCAGCTGATCGAGCCGGCAGAACGCGTCACCATCGCGTCGGATCTGCCGGTTCGATGCACCAGGATGCCGGCCGGTTCGATGCACGAGGGCGTCGGCCGGTACAGGTGGCCGGCGTGAGGCTCAGCTGGCGGGGGCGCGGTGGCGCCAGGCCGTCCAGGCGCCGGTCGACCACAGGGCCAGGACGATGAGGACGGGTTGGAAGAGCAGGCGGATGGCCCGGGCGGCGTCGCTGTCGAGGCCGAAGGCGGCGTCGCCGTCGACGTACTGCGAGATGTTGCCGGGGAACACGGCGACGAAGAACGCCGCCGTCACCCAGCCGAGCGCCACCCGGTAGCGAACGAGCACCGCCAGCGCCGTGCCCAACAGGATCTCGATGACGCCCGACAGGACGACGACGAGGTCGGCGTCGAGCGGCACCCACCCCGGCACCTGCGCCTGGAACTCGGTGCGTGCCCACGACAGGTGACCGGTCCCGGCCAGCACCAGGGCTGCGCCCAGCAGGACCCGCACGCCGTGCTGGACGGGCGACGGTCCGCTCACGCCGGGTCCGCTTGTGCCGGGTCCGCTCACACCAGCTCCGCTCACGACAGCTGGTTCACGAGGGCAGCAGTCGCTTGGTGTCGCGCTCGGACTCGAGGATCGCCTGCATCGACCGCTTGGCGTCCGTGGCCGACGCCTCGAGGTTGGTGCGCTCCTCCGGGTCGGCCGTGAGGTTGTGCAGCTCCCACTCCGGGTCGGCGTCAAGGCCGCGGTCGTTGGGGGACGTGGCGCCCCGATCGGCGTGCCAGGCCCGCAGACCCTCGTGGTAGTGGTTGAGCTTCCACAGCTCGGGAGCACCGTCGGGTCCGGTCGGCAGCGGAGCGACCACCGACTCGATGCAGGTGAGGGCGTCGATGGCGTCGAACGGCTCACCCGTCAGCAGGTTGCGCTGCTTCACGCCACGGGTGACATCGTCCTCGGTCATGAAGTACACGGGCGCTGAGACGCCGGCGGGCGCCGTGGTACCGGTGAGCACGTCACTGAGGTCCCGGCCGGGCAGCGGGCGCACCTCGGTGTGGTTGGCGCCGAGTGCCGCCGCGGCGGCCTCGACGTCGGCGCCGACGAGGCCCAGCAACGTCGGGATGAGGTCGACGTGGCTCGTCGGGATCTCGATGCCGTCGACCGATGCCGCGATGCCGGGGCCCTTGACGACCATGGGCACCCGCAGCGCCTCGTCGTAGGCGTTGGCCCACTTCTGCTGCATGCCGCCATGGGCGCCGAGCAGGTCGCCGTGGTCGGAGGTGAACACGACGATCGTGTCGTCCGCCATGCCCGATACCTCGAGGGCATCGAGGATCCGGCCGATGGCCTGATCGACGAGCCGCAACAGGTGGTAGTAAAGGCGGCGGTAGGCGCCATCGGGCGGCTGGTGCGCCACCATCTGGGGCCACAGTTGGGTGAACTGCTCCTGGCAGGCGGGGCGGCCGGCGAACGAGTCGGCCTGCGACGGCGCGGCGGGGATCTCCGGGACGGCGGGGTCGAGCTCGTAGCCGAGCAGCAGCTCGTAGATGCCCCCGGCGAAGGCGATGTCGTGGGGGTTGACGAACGAGGCGACCGCCAGCCACGGGCCTGCCTTGGAGGCTTTCGCCAACTCGGCGAAGACGTCGGCGACCTCCTCGGCGTAGAGGGGGTCGCGCACGGTGCCGCAGTTGTTCTTGGCGGCGCCGTGGGGCTCACGGCCGATCCACCCCGAGAAGCCGAACGGGTCGAGGCGGTCGGCGGAACGGTAGGCGGCGATGGCGTCGCGATCGAGGACGCCGTCGTCGTCGCAGGTGGCCAGACCGAACCCGTCGGCCGACGGCAGGTCGGCATGGCTGATGTGCCACTTGCCTCGGTAGTGCGTGTCGTATCCGGCGGCGCGGAACCAGTGGCCGAGCGTCGGCACCCGGCGGGGGTCGAGCCAGTGCATCGACGGGTCATCGGGTCCCTTGGCGATGCCGTCGGTCTGCGACACGTGGTGCAACGACGGGTACTGGCCGGTGAACATCGTCGCCCGGCTCGGCACGCACGCCGTGGCGCCGACGTAATGACGGTGCAGCTCGAGACCACCGTCTCGAATGCGGTCGCGCGCCGGCAGATGATCCCGCCGGAACCGGGTCACGGCCGGCGTCTCGTACGGCGTCGGGTAGCGCTCCTCGTCGGTCATGATCACGAGGACGTTCGGCTTGCTCATGGCGGCGCACGCTACCGC
>JAGQTE010000405.1 GCA_020439175.1 Acidimicrobiales bacterium
AGCGCCGCCCGCCGGCGCCGAGCCAGCCGGGCCCGGGCACCCGGCACCGCGGCCTGGGCGATGCGCAGCAGCACCATCGCCGTGAGCACCACGGTCGTGCTCATGACCGTCCAGGCCAACGCCGGTTCCTGGAGGTCGCTGCCCGCGGTCACGGCGTGCACCGACGCCGTCCAGAAGAGCACCAGGCTCAGCAGGTGGACGCCGCGCCACACGCGACGCGACAGGCGCGATCGCACCAGCGAGGTGAGGGTGACCGCAGCGAGCAGGTACATGGCGGCGATCCCCCACGCCACGGCCACCGGGTTCCAATTGGACGCACCGGGCACGAGGAGGTCGACGACGTCGAAGGTGACGTAGTCGTCGAGCACCAGGCTCACCAGGTGGAGCAGCACCATGGCCACGGTCGTCCCCGCCAGCCAGTTGTGGAGGCGGCGTGCTCGATGGCCGCCGGCGAGGCCGGTCGACATGGCCAGCCCGACCACGATCGATGCCGCCGCCGCGGCCCACGCCACGACGCCGGTCGTGCGGGCGACGTACCACCACAGCTGTGCAGGCATCAACTTGCTCCCGTCCGTGCTTGGGTCTGCGTGCGCGCCTGCGTCCTGGAGCTCGATCCAGAGGAGCTCGTCGTGGACGATGTGGTGCTGCTCGTCGTGGACGAGGCAGTGGCTGCGCTCGACGAGCTCGACCGGCTCGGCACCGACGACGTCGTGGTGGCGCCGTCCGCCGAGCCCGTCGTCGCCGATGGGGAGGCGTTCGACGACGACGAGCTCGTGGCGGCACCGTCGGCGGAGGTGGTCACAACGGCATCGGCCGCTGCCTCGTGGCCGGCGGAGAGGTTGGCGGCGGTGAGACCGACGAGGCTCGATGCGCCGACCACGGTCACGGCGGCGAGGCCGGAGAGGGCCTTGCGCCGTGCCGGGGAGATCGTGCGGGGCGTCCGGGTCTTCGCTTCCATGCACGCCATCGTGCGCGGCGAACCTGAGAATCGGGTGAGGGTTGGGTAACGCTTCGCCCAGAGTTCGGCGCTCAGTGGGGCGCGCGACCGACGAGCATCGTGTGGGGATAGAGGTAGCCGGCGCCGAGCGGCGCCACCTCGGTGACCAGGCCGCGTGCCTCGAGCACGGGCGCCAGCCGATCGACGGGCTCGATGTCGGGCGATCCGCCTTCGGTGATGCCGAGCATCCCGGTGGCGAGCCGCTCCTGCGCCCCCGTCAGCGCCAGCTTCCACGCCGGCCGGTCGCCCATCTCCTTGACGATGAGCGTCCCGCCCGGCGCCAACCGGTCGGCGCAGGCGCCCACGATCGCCTCCTTGGTCGCCGTGTCCATCAGGTAGATGACGTCGACGATGACGATGGCGTCGAACGGACCGTCCGGCGGACCGTCGGCGGCGGGACGGTGCTCGAAGGTCACGTCGAGCGGGCGCACCGGCGCCGTCGCCGCCAACCGTTCTGCGGCGGCGCGCGCCATCGGGATCTTGTGGGCGTCGATGTCCACGCCGAGCACCTGCCGGTGGGGACTCGTTCGGGCCAGGTGCAGGCTGCACAAGCCGTGGCCGCAGCCGAGCTCCAGCACGCGCCCGGTGCGCGGCACCGCCGCCTCGATGGCCTCGAACGGGCACGACGCCCAGCGGTACCAGACGTGGAAGCGGTCGCTGACCGGGGCGTCGGCGAAGGCGCCGACCACAGCGCGTGCGACGGGACTGCGGGCGGGCTTCACGGGTGGGCCTGCGCCAGGTCGGCGAACGGGCCGAGGCGGTAGCCCGCCTGTTCGACGCCGGCGCGCGCCGCCGGCGCGCACAGCGCCTCGAGCTCTTCGGCCCAGTGGTAGCCCCACGCGTAGCGGTCGAGATCGGGATCGTCCGGTGAGCCCGGATGCGCCGCCAGCTCAGCGCTGCGCGCCCCGTCGGCTGCCGCTGCCGCCAGCGTGCGCAGCGAGGCGTCGAGGACGGGCGCCGTCATCGACCCCGCTTCGTCGAGACCGACGGTGGCGTCGGGCACGCCCCACCCCCGCCGTCGGGCCTTGGACGCCAGGCGAGCGCCCAAGGTCGACACGGTCAGCCCGACGATCGACCGCGCGCTCGAGCGCGTGACCCGCACGGCCTGCACCCCGCGGGCGTCGCCGAGCTCGAGCACGATGTCGCGCACCATCGGCCACAGGTGCACGTTCTGGTGCGTGTCGAGGTGATCGAGACGGCGGTCGCCCAGCAGGTCCTCGAGGCGATCGAGCTGTGCGGAGAACTCCCGGCGCAGGTCGTCGGGGTCGACGGCGCGACGGGCGCACCGGGGCAGGAACTGGCGCCAGCTCATGGCGAAGTTGCCCATCGCGTCCACGAGCGTCGGGACCTCGCGTGCCGACAGGACCGGCGGATCCTCACCCACCACGGCGAGGTGTCCGCCGAGACCGAGCTGCGGCACGTCGTCGAGCCACGGCACGGCCTGCTCGATGGCGGGGCCGACGGCCAGCAGCGACGTCGACGTGATGATCCCGTCCGTCGCCCCGCGGCAGATCGCCCGAGACACGCCGGCGGTGAGCCCGTAGTCGTCGGCGTTCACGATCAGCAGTGGCCGGTCGTCAGCGTCAGCCACCCACGCCTCCCGTCGGCGACGCCCGCAAGGCTTCGATCTCGGTCCGCGGCAGCGCCTCGACCGCCAACAGCTGCGTGCGCAACGCTTGCAGCTCACGCAGGATCCCGACGATGACGCTGCCCGACGACAGGGTCGACACACCTCTGCTGCGGGGGAAGTAGTCGACGCCGAACTGCAGCAGCTCGAACCCCCGTCGCTGCGCTCTCGCCAGCAGCTCGACGTCGATGAACGATCCCTCCGAACGCAGATCGACCTCGTCCAGGACGCACCGGCGCAGCAGCTTGCCGGCGAAGTTCACGTCGCGCACCCGCAGCCCGAGCATCGCCTGGATCATCGAGTTGTACACGTACGAGTAGACGAGGCGGCGGGGGCCCTCGCCGGTGCGGTCGAAGCGGTACATCGAGATGATGTCGACCTCGTACTCGTCGAGCAGGCGCACCGCCCGCTCCACCACGGTCAGGTCGAACGGCAGGTCGGCGTCGGTGTAGAGCACCAGCTCACCTCTCGACGCCGCGAAGCCGGAGCGGATCGAGCCCCCGAGACCCCGGTTGCGCTCGTGGTGGACCGGCCGGACCCGCGGATCGTCCGCGGCGAGGGCGTCGAGCATGGCTCCGGTGCGGTCGGTCGAGGCGTCGTCGACGATCACCATCTCGAAGTCACCCAGCCACCCCGACGCCACGAGGCGCTCACCCGCCGTGCGCATCGCCCGCACGGTGCGTTCGAGCATCTCCTCCTCGTTCCAGGCCGGGACGACGAAGCTCAGGTCACGGAAGGCGGGCGCACTCATGCGACGTAGTACCCCCGGGCGAACGCCGCCGTGAACCACAGCAGCAACCCACTGGTGGCGACGAACCAGGCAGTGCGCAGGCGCGGGCGGTCGGTGAGCAGCTGCGCGCCGACGGCCAGCGCCGGGAACGCCGCCATGGCGTACCGGCCCGCGCCCTGGAAGTCCTTGGTTCCGATGACCGGGATCATGATCGCCACGAACGTGTACGCGCCATACCCCCAGCCGAGGCGCTTGACGATCAACGGCACGAGGACGAGCGCCGTGAGCACCAGCGCGCCCTGGATCACCAGACCGAGGGTGTACTGCAACCTCACGCCCTCGACCGGCGAGCCGTCGCCGTCGGGCCACAACAGGGCGACGTACTCGGGGATGCGCTTCACGTGCTGCAGGAACAGGATCTTGAACCACGTCTTCGGACCGGACGGCTGGTCCCACCCCGGCGACGATTGGGTGCTGGAGAAGGCAACGGGGTCACCGAAGCTGGCGCCGAGGTACGCCATCCACAGGGCCAGCCCCAGCCCCGACAGGAGCACCCCGGCGTCGCGCACCATCAGCCGACGCAGACCGCCGCGCCGGACGACGACCAGGACGACGAGGCCGACGAGCACCGCCACCCCGACCGGTCGTGCGGCGGTGGCGACCATCCCGGCGAGGCCCGCCAGCACCGGACGGTCGCGCTCGAGCAACCAGAAGGCGGCGATGGTGGCGCAGATGTACAGGGCGTCGGCGTAGACGGCTCCGAACAGGTACCAGGCGTAGGGCCACAGCACGAGCATGAGCACCGCCGTGCGCGCCGCCCGCTCGCCGATGCGGTCGCGCGCCCACGAGGCGAACAGCAACACGGCGCCGAGGCCGCAGACGAAGGTGAGCAACGAGCCGGCGACGCGCAGGTCGAGGCCGACGGCGTGCAGCGCCCGCATGGCCATCGGGTACGCCGGGAAGAACGCCACCGGGCTCTGCTGGCCTTCGACGTACCAGTACCCGTCGTTGGCGATCATCTGGTACCAGTTGGCATCCCACCAGGTCCATCCGCCGAGCAGCCAGGAGCCGGGGAACCCCTCGGCCTTGGGCAACGCCTCGGGGTTGTGCTCGAAGAGGTGGAACACCACGGCGTTGACCGTGAACAGCACCGCCGCGACGCCCAGATATGCCCGGGCGGCGAACGCCACGATGCCGACGCGGTACCCCCGAGGTTCCTCGACATCGAGCGGCGATGCCGTGGCCCCCGCAGGCGCGGCGCCGTCGGCGCGCTCGTCTGGTGCTCGAGTTCCGGCCACTGGGGAGAAACGTAGTTCCTCCCCCCTGCGGCGCTCGGTACCGTCCACCAGCTGCCACGCCCTAGATGGAGCCGCATCGCATGGGTTTGGACACCGACGGACACGAAGGTGCCCAGGAGCCGCCAAACGCTATCGTCGGGCCGTCGGTGGAGTCGCGTCACGGCGGGCGCGGACCGGGAGGTGGGTCGTGGTACCAGCGGGTCGGCGAGATCGGTGCAGAGCGGTCCGGAGGACGGCGTCGGCAGGCGTGCTGGCCCTCGCCGCGGCATCCCTCGCCGGCATCGCCGCCGCGCCACCCGCCACAGCCGCCACCACCATCACCGTCACCACCACCGACGACGTCATCAACCCCGGCGACGGCGTCGTCTCGCTGCGCGAAGCCATCGACATCGCCAACACCACCACCGACGACACCACCATCGTCCTCGCCACCGACGCCACCTACGCGCTGAGCCTGTGCGGCACCGAGGGCACTGGCCTCGCTGCCAACGCCACCAGCGACCTCGACCTGGTCCGCACGGACGCCGGCGCCTACGTCGTCACCATCCAGGGAAACGGCGCCACCATCGACCAGACGTGCGTGAACCAACGCCAGATCCAAGACCAGCGCCCTGGTCCGGTGTCGACGTTGGTGCTCAGCGATGTCACGCTCACCGGCGCGGACATCGACGATGCCACCAGCTCAGCCTCGATCGAGACCGTCGGCGCGTTGACCCTCGATGGCGCGACGATCACCGACAACGCGTTCTCAGGCAAACGGGAGACCTCGGCAGCCGTCGCGATACAGGGGTCGGGTGCGGTCACCATCACTGACTCCATCATCGAGAACACCGTGAACGGTGCAGCGATCGTGGACTCCGGCTCGGGTGGATCGTTCACCATTGTTGCGTCGTCCATTCGAGGCAACGACGGCAACGGCGTCACCTCGGCCATCTCTGCCTTCAGCAGACCGCTGGTGATCACCGACGCAGAGATCGTCGACAACCACGACCCCGACACTCCGATCCCGACGGGACCGGAGGTCGATCCCGAGTGGACAGAAGGTGACTTCGGCACCTACGGGGCCATTGCGGCTCACCAACTGACGTTGCAGGACGTGACCGTTGCCCGCAACACCGGCGGCCTCGGAGGGGGCGTGTTCGCCGGGATGCTCACCGCGACCGATTCGACCTTCGAGCACAACGTGTCGTTCCTCGGAGGCGGCGC
This sequence comes from Acidimicrobiales bacterium, assembly GCA_020439175.1. Classification (GTDB taxonomy): domain Bacteria; phylum Actinomycetota; class Acidimicrobiia; order Acidimicrobiales; family Acidimicrobilacustridaceae; genus JAGQTE01. The sequence goes on from JAGQTE010000405.1 coordinate 5,859, forward strand.
AAGCGCCGCCTGGGCCGACGTCGACAACTCGTCCTTCATCGAGAACGTCGGCGGTCTCGTCGGTGGCGGGCTGCACCTCAGAACGTGTGACGGCGAGGCCTGCCCGGTCGTTGCGTCATCGATCACATCGACCACCATCGCCGGCAACCTCGCCTCGTCCGGCGGCGGGTTCAGCATGGAGCCGCACACCGCGCCGGGGCATACGGGACTCGACATCGACCGGTCCACGTTCTCCCGGAACCGCAGCTACGGCGGCGCAGGCATCCAGCTGGATGACGTCGCGACACCGGTGAGCATCGAGGCGTCGACGATCGCCGGTAACCTCCCCGGCGTGTATCTCGGTCCGCTCTCGTCCGAACCCCAGGCCGAGCTCGCGACGACGGCCTACTCCGGGCCTGGACCGACGCCGTTGACGGTCACGGCAACGGTCGTGGCATCGTCGGATCTCGGCATGGACGGCTGCGTGTGGGAGGCGGGTGTGCCGGTGTCGGGTGGCCACAACTTCGCGTCGGATGGGTCGTGTGGGTTCGGTGCGGGCACGGATGTGAACTCGGGTGGTGACCCGCTGTTGGGTGCGTTGGCCGACAACGGCGGCGGCACCGACACGATGCTCCCCGAGCCCGGGTCGCCGCTTGTCGACGCCATTGCG
>JAGQTE010000406.1 GCA_020439175.1 Acidimicrobiales bacterium
AGCTGGAGGATCCCGGCGATGGCGCGCACGGGGATGAAGATCCGCTGGCCGTCGTAGAGCGCCTCGAGCACGGTGTTCGGATCCGCCAGCACGGTGGCGATGCCGTCGGTGCTCGCCACGTTGACGACGAGCTCCTGCCCGCCGATGAAGAAGATCTTGATCATGGTCTGCCCCCTGCGTCCGGACCGGGAGCGCAGCCTAGGACCTCGGGCTACGGTGCGGCGCCGTGACCGATGTGATCTCGACCTCGACCCCGGCGCCTGTGGCGCCGTCCGCCTCCCCCGACGCGGCGCTGCGCCAACGGGCCCTCGTCGGCGCCGGCATCCGCGCCGCGTTCGGTGTGGCGACGTTGGTGGCCCCGGGTCCGGCGTCGCGCCTGTTCGGCTTCCCGAAGGCGCACAACAACGGCTCGGCGCGGTTCATGGCGCGGCTGTTCGGCGTGCGCGAGCTGGCGATGGCGGCGCTCGTCGTGACGGCGCTCGACGACACCGAGCGCCTCGGCCACGCCTGCGCCATCAGCGCCGCCGTCGACGTCGGTGACGCGGTCGTGGCGGCGGGGACGTGGCGCCGCGGCGAGGGCCTGCGGATGGCGTCCGCGCTCACGATGCTGGCCGGCACCGCCGGTGCCGCCACCTGGCTCGATCTGCTGCGCCGCCTCGACGACTGACGCGACGGCGGTGGCGACGACTACGGCGATCGTGCGGTCGGGCCGGCCCGCGCTCAGGACAGGTCGAGCGAGTCGAGGAAGGCCACCAGCGCGGCGTTGACCTCGTCGGGACGCTCCTGCTGCACCCAGTGGCCGGCGCCCTCGATCGAGTGGCTGGCGCGCAGGTCGGTGACCCACCCGTCCATCACCGACGCCGGGGTCATCATCACGACCGGGTCGGCGGAGCCGGTGAGGAACATGGCCGGGATCGTGACCTTGGTCTCGGCGAGGTCCTCGCTGTGCTCCCAGTTGCGGTCGAGGTTGGCGTACCAGGCCGTGGGACCGAAGAAGCCCGACGCCTCGAAGTTGGCGATGTAGGTGGCGAGCTCGTCCTCGGTGAGCCAGTCGGGCAGCGTCTCGGGATCGGGCAGGCGCTCGCGCAGCCCTCGGCCGTCGTGCGGGCCGAGCATGGCGCTCATGTCGGCGTCGGCCCCCGGGCTCAGCCCGGCCATGAACCCGCGCATCGTGTGGCGCACGTCGGCGGAGAGGTCGGCGTCGGCGGCGACCGGGTCCTGGAAGTAGAGCATGTAGAAGAAGGTGTCGCCCATGACCATCTTCAGCAGCTGCGTCGGCGGCATGGGGGCGCGGGGCACGAACGGCACGCTCATGCCGACCACGCCGGCGAAGCGCTCCGGGAAGCGCTGCGCCAGGCTCCACGCCACGATCGACCCCCAGTCGTGCCCGACGACGACGGCGCGCTCGGCGCCGACGGCGTCGAGCAGGCCGCAGATGTCGGCGCACAGCTCGCGCACCTCGTAGGCCTCGACGGTGTCGGGTCGCGTCGACCCGCCGTAGCCGCGTTGGTCGGGGGCGAGCACGTGGTAGCCGGCCTCGGCCAGCGCCGGGAGCTGATGGCGCCACGAGTAGGCCAGCTCGGGGAAGCCGTGGCAGAGCACGACGGGGAAGCCGTCGGCCGGCCCGGCCTCGAACACCCGCAGGTCGACGCCGTTGGTTGCGATGGTGCGCTCGTTGATCGTCACGTCGCCCATTCGATCACGCCCGGGCCAGTGCGGCGTCCGGCGCCGCCTGGGCGCCGCGCAGCAGGCGGCCCGGCCGCTCGCCCGTCGCCTCGTCGTCCTGGCGGACGACGACACCGGACTTCACCGTGGCGCGGTAGCCGTGCGCCCGCTGGATCAGGCGCTTGCCGCCGGCGGGCAGGTCGTAGGCCATCTCCGGCGCCTCGAGCGCCAGGCCGTCGAAGTCGATGACGTTGACGTCGGCCACGTAGCCCGGCGCCAGCAGGCCCCGGTCGGCGAAGCCGTACAGCTCGGCGGTGCGCCGGGTCTGCAGGTGCACGACGGTCTCCAGGGGCAGCCGCTCGCCACGGTCGCGGTCGCGGGCCCAGTGGGTGAGCATGAACGTCGGGAGGCTGGCGTCGCAGAGCACCCCGCAGTGGGCGCCGCCGTCGCCGAGGCCGAGCACCGTGCCCGGGTGGCGCAGCATCTCGCCGATGGCGTCGAGCCCGCCGTCGGTGTAGCCGAGCAGCGGCAGGTACAGCAGCTCGTGGCCATCGCGGCGCAGCATCAGGTCGTAGGTGATCTCGAGCGGGTCGCGCCCCTCGCGGGCCGCCTGAGCGGCGATCGACGTCGCCGGGTCGGGCTCGTAGTTCGGGGGATCGCCGAGCGGGAACAGCTTGGTGAGGCTGGCGGCCATGAGTGCGCCGAGGCCGCGGTCAGGGGCGTCGGGCTGGGCGGCGAGGATGGCGGCGCGCACCTCGGGCTTGGCCAGCTCGGCGATGCGCTGCTCGAACGGCAGGTCGGCGTAGCGGCGGTACTCGGCGTTGCGGATGAACGGGTGGAACGACGACTCGAAGCCGACCAGCACCGAGGCCGGCTTGCCGGCGACCTGCGGGACGAGCCAGGCGCCGGTGCGGTTGGCGGCGATGCCACGGTCGATCCAGTCGCGCCACCACGTCGGGGCGAAGTCGGCGGCCAGCACCTGGTAGGTGACGGGGATGCCGGCGCGGCGCGAGATCTCGGCCATCCAGGCGAACTCGCTGTCGGGGTCCATCATGTCGCTGGCGACGCTGAACACCTTGTGGCCCGTGCCGCCGAGGGCGCTGCCGATGGCGATGAGCTCGTCGGCGGCGGCCGTCGTGCCGGCGGCGAGCTCGCCGTCCTTGGCCCGGTGCAGCAGCGTGCGCGTCGTCGACACGCCCATGGCGCCGGCGAGGGCGGCCTCATGGGCCAGGGCCGCCATCTCGGCGATCTCGTCCGGCGTGGCGTCGTCGTTGGGCCGCCCCTGACCGAGGACGTAGGCCCGCAGGGCGCCGTGGGGCAGCAGCGCGCTGACGTCCATGACCCGGTCCATGCGCTCGAGCTCGTCGAGGTACTCGGGGAACGACTCCCAGTTCCACGACATGCCCTCGGCCAGCGCCGTCCCCGGGATGTCCTCGACGCCCTCCATCAGCTGGATGAGGAAGTCGCGCTCGGTGGGGCGGGCGGGGGCGAAGCCGACGCCGCAGTTGCCCATGACGACGGTGGTGACGCCGTGCCAGCCCGACGGGGAGACCTCCGGGTCCCAGGTGGCCTGGCCGTCGTAGTGCGTGTGCACGTCCACCCAGCCCGGGGTGACGACGGCGCCGTCGGCGTCGACCTCACGACGCCCGGGCTCGTCGACCTTGCCGACGGCGGCGACGCGCCCGTCGTCGATGGCCACGTCGGCCGTGCGGCCCGGCTTGCCGGAGCCGTCGTGGACGGTGCCGCCACGGATCACCAGATCGTGCATG
>JAGQTE010000407.1 GCA_020439175.1 Acidimicrobiales bacterium
AAGCCGCCCACAGCGTCGGGAACCGACCAGCGGGCACCAACGTCGCAACGACCATGATCCGACGCCGACCGATCGGCCAGCTCCTCGCCACCGGGGTGATCACCACCGTGCTGGTTGCGTTGGCCGCGTGCTCCTCGACATCGCAGCTCGACACCGCATCGGCACCGGGCCCGACGGGAACCACGCCGACGACCCGCGCCACGGCGCCATCGACCACGACAACGACGTCCTCGCCGGGCACGGTCCCGGGGCCGACGTCGACCGCCACGGTCCCCGACGGTGACACCATCCCCGTCACGACGGTGCGCACCGACGGGGGCGCGATGCGCCTACCGCTGGGCCAGGCTGTTGTCGTCGACGCGGACGGCTCGACGCTCGAGCTCGTGTCGATCGACGAGGACTCGCGCTGTCCCGAGGCCGCCGCGTGCGTGTGGGAGGGCGAGTTGCAGGTGACGGTGGACTACGTCGGCGCGTCCTCGGGGCCCACGGCGCCCGCCAGGCTCCAGCTGACCTGGGTGTACCACGCCGACCCGACGGCGACGCCGGACGGGCGTTTCCTGCTCGGGCTCGACGACCTCGAGGACGACGCGCCTGCCCCGACGGCGATCGTGACGATCACCGAGGCCTGACCGTCACCGACCGGTCGATGACTGCCGCCCATCAGCTGAACGCGGGCAGCACCTCGGCGGCGAAGCGCTCGAGGCCGTCGCGGTCGAACGGGGAGCGCATCGCCAGGATGACCCACTCGGCCCCGGCCTCGACGTAGGCGCCGACCCGGTCGATGACCTCTTGCGTCGACCCGGTGAGCACGCCCGGTCGCACGAACTCGGCGATGGCACCGAACTGCGCCGCCAGCTCCTCCTCGGTGAAGGCCATGCCGACGTTCACGCTGCGGGTCACGTCGCCCGGGTCCCTGCCCACGGCGGCACAGTGCTCGTCGAGCACCGCCGACTTGCGGGCCCACTCCTCCGGGGACACGAACGGGATGTTCCAGCCGTCGGCGTGCTCGGCCACGATGCGCAGCGTCACCCGCTCCCCGCCCCCGCCGACCCAGATCGGCAGCCGCGCCTGCACCGGCTTGGGCTCGCAACGCGCGCCGGTCAGCGTCACGTGCTCGCCGGCGAAGTCGGTGACGTCCTGGGTCAGCAGGCCCCGGATGCACTGGATCGACTCCCGTAGCAGCGCCAGGCGCTCCCCCGCCGTGCCGAACGGGATGCCGTAGTCGCGATACTCCTGGGCCAGCCACCCGCCGCCGAGCCCGAGGGTCACCCGCCCGTCAGCCAGTTGGTCGAGGGTGGCCATCGCCTTGGCCAGCACTGCCGGATGCCGGTAGCCCGCCGAGTAGACCAACGAGCCGCACCGCACCCGCGACGTCGACGCCGCCAGCGCGGCGTGGGTCACGATCGCCTCCAGGTTGTCGGGATCGCCGGTGCCGTCGGCGGCGTAGAAGTGGTCCCAGATCGAGATCCAGTCGAAGCCGAGCTCCTCGATGCGGGACCACAGCCCCTGCAGCTCGGCGATCGACGTGCGTTGCAGGCCGGTGTGCACTCCGAAGCGAACGGTCATGGCGGGCATTCTGGCGCGTGGCACGCCGACAGGTTCGGGTCAGCAACCGCTGATGCGCCTGTCACGGCCGGGCAACGGTCGCGACACCCGGTCACGGTTGGATGGCCCCGACGCACCCGCACGGGTGCCGTGCACGAAGGGAGCCCCATGATCGAGAAGCTCGTTCCCACCCTCGCCCCCGAGGCGAAGCCTTCCCAGAAGGCCACGCGCTACGGCCCCGCCCGCTACGGCGAGCGCAGCTACGGCCACGAGCCCATCGGCAAGGGCCGCCCGGGCACCGGCGTGTACTGATCCGGCGTGTACTGATCCACCTCCGGCACTGATCCCACCCGGGCCACATCCCCCCTTGGCCCGAACTGGAGCGCATCCGTCGAGCCGCGCCATAGGCTCGGCGGATGCGCTTCGGGATCAAGACCTCACCCCAGGAGACGACCTGGGAGGCGATGCTCGCCGTCTGGCAGGAAGCCGACGACATCGAGGTCTTCACCTCCGCCTGGAACTTCGACCACTTCTACCCGATCTTCTCCGACCCGACCGGGCCCTGCCTCGAGGGTTGGACGATGCTGGCGGCGATGGCGCATGCGACCCGCCGCCTGCGGCTCGGCGTGCAGGTCGGCGCCATGCCCTACCGGCATCCGGCGGTGCTGGCCAACATGTGCGCCACCATCGACATCATCTCCGGCGGTCGGCTCGAGATCGGCCTCGGCGCCGGCTGGAACGACGAGGAAGCCGACGCCTACGGCATCGAGCTCCCGCCGCTCAAGGAGCGCTTCGACCGCTTCGACGAAGGCGTCGAGGTCATCGTGCGCCTCCTGCGCGACACCACGACCACCTTCGACGGCGACTGGGTCCGCCTCACCGACGCCCGATGCGAGCCGAAGCCCGTCCAGCGGCCGCACCCCCCGATCGCCATCGGCGGCACCGGCCGGCGCCGCACCCTGCGCACCACGGCCCGGTGGGCGCAGCACTGGAACGCGCTGGTCGGTTCGCCCGAGCAGTGGCGCGAGCTGCGTGACGTGCTCGACGCCCACTGCGCCGACGTGGGCCGCGACCCCGCCGAGATCGAGTCGTCGGTGACGCTGTGGTACGACCCGGCCGCCGGACCGGGGGCCCTCGCCGAGGCGTCGGCCGGCTACGCCGAGGCCGGGGTCGACATCGTGATCGTGTACCTGCCGATCCCGCACTCCCCCGACGTGCTCGAGCCCATCGCCACCGCCCTCGCACCGCTCACTCAGGAGACCGCATGAACGGCGTCACGATCGCCATCGGCACCATCGTGTGGATCGGCATCGCCGCCCTGGTCGTCATGGCCTTCGTCCGGCGCCGCAACCGCGGGCCCTGCCCGCACTGCGGCCTGTCGGTCGACGGCGGCCTCGACACCTGCCCGTACTGCCACGCCGCGCTGCGCTGAGCCACCCGGGCGCCGGGCGGACCATCAGTTGACCTGGCGGTCACGGCCCTCCCAGTACGGCGACCGCAGCTTGTACTTCTGCAGCTTGCCGGTGGCGGTGCGGGCGAGCTCGTCGCGGAACTCGATCGACGTCGGGCACTTGTAGCCGGCGAGCTTCTCCTTGCAGAAGGCGATCAGGTCCGACTCGCTGGCTTCGGTGCCCGGCGCCAGCACGACGAGCGCCTTGACGGTCTCGCCCCACTTCTCGTCGGGCACCCCGATCACCGCCACCTCGGCGACGGCGGGGTGGGAGAACAGCCGGTCCTCCACCTCGATCGAGCTGACGTTCTCGCCGCCCGAGATGATGACGTCCTTCTTGCGGTCCGAGATGGTCAGGTAGGCGTCGTCGGAGATCGTCCCGCCGTCGCCGGTGTGGAACCATCCGTCGACGATGGCGTCGGCGGTGGCCTCGGGCTGCTCCCAGTACCCCTCGAGCACGTGGTTGGTGCGTGCCAGCACCTCGCCGTGCTCGTCGACGCGCAGCGACACGCCGAGCGCCGGCACCCCCGCCCGGCTGAGCGCGGCGGCGCGGTCGTGCGGCGTGAGGTCGTCGAGCTCGGCCCGGCCGCGGTTGACGGTCAGCAGCGGCGACGTCTCGGTCAGGCCGTAGATCTGGATGAACTCCCAGCCGAGCTCGACCTCGACCCGCTCGATCGTGCGCGTCGGCGGCGGCGCACCGGCGACGACGATGCGGGTGCGGCCGGCGCCGGGGATCGGCCCGTCCCAGGTGGCTGCGGCGTCGAGGACGGCGGCGACGACGGCGGGCGCGCCGCACAGCAGCGTCACGCCGTGCTCGTCGACGCGCCGCAGGATCTCGGCGCCGTCCACCTTGCGCAGCACGACCTGCGGCACGCCCATCGTCGCCAGCGCGTACGGCATGCCCCACCCGTTGCAGTGGAACATCGGCAGCGTGTGCAGGTAGGTGTCACGGTCCGAGATGCCGGCGTGCCAGCCGAACACGGTGGCGTTGAGCCACAGGGCCCGGTGCGTCTGCTGCACCCCCTTGGGCCGGGCGGTCGTGCCGCTCGTGTAGTTGATGACGGCCGTGGCGTCCTCGTCTGGCTCCCACGGCCGCGGCTCGACGCCCTCGAGGTACAGGTCGGCGTCGTCCTCGCCGAGGACGAAGGTGTGCGCGCACTCGACGCCGGACAGCTCGTCGGCCAGCTCGGGGTCGACGTAGAGCACGCTGGCGCCGCTGTGCTCGACGATGTACGCCACCTCCTCGGCGTGCAGGCGGAAGTTCACCGGGACATAGACCCGACCGAACCCGCTGACGCCCCAGAAGCCGATGAGCAGGCGGGCCGCGTTCTGCGACACCACGCAGACGCGCTCGCCCTGGCCGACGCCGAGGGCGTCGAGGCGGGCCGCCTGCGCCCGGGCCAGCTCGGCCATGCGCCGGTAGGTCAGCGCGCCGAGCGACGGTGCTGGCTGCTCGGCCTCGTCGACGACACCGATCCGGTCGCCGTACACGAGCTCGGCCCTGGTCAGCTGGTCCATGATCGTCAACGGCACGCGCATGGCACGACCCCCTTCGTTCGTTCCGGTCGCAGAGCGTAGGGGCTGCGTCCCGTTCGCGATGCCGCCGCGCCGACCCTCGGACACCGTCCGCCCGGCGGCCGGGGCCGTCCCCTCGACGGCCGGGACGGTCTCCTACGGTGGACGCCGTGGCGGCCGATCCCCCGGACCCGACGATCCAGGACATGTCCGGCCCGTTGCTGGTGGCCATGGCCTTGGCCGCAGCGGCGGGCTTCTTGGATGCGCACCTGTACCTGTTCGTCGATGCCGTCTTCGTGGCCAACCAGTCGGGCAACGTCGTGCTGTTGGGCATGGGCCTGGGCCAGCGCAACCAGGAGCAGGTGGTCGCTCCCGCCATCTCGATCACCATGTTCATGGTCGGCATCGCCGTCTCGACCTGGGTGCACAACCGCCGCGTCCTGCAACGCCGTCGTCGCCGCCCCGACGCCGTGCTGGCGCTCGAAGCCGTGCTGATCGTCCTGCTCGGCGCCTTCATCTGGATCACCGGGGGCTACGAGGGCAGCCTGCTCGACGCCGCCGCGTACCCGGCGCTCGCCGTCGGCGCCTTCGCCATGGGGCTGCAGACCATGGTGCTCAAGAAGGTCGGTGACGTCGCCGTCGCCACCACCTACGAGTCCGGCGCCGTCGCCCAACTCGGCTCCGAGACGGTGCTGGCCTCCACCAGCGCCGACCCGTTCGAGCGGGCACGCCGGCACACGACCATCAAGGTGCTGGCCTCGGTGGTCGCCGCCTACACCGGCGGTGCCGCGTTGGCGGCGGCGATGAGCGGTCGGTCATGGGTGCTGATCCTGCCGGTCCTCGTCCTGGGCGCGCTCGCGCTGCACCTGCGCGTGCACATCGTGCGCACCCATCCGGCCGATGCCGAGGTGGCGCCGCCGGTCGGTTGAGCGTCGGGTCGTGCGTGTGCTGACCCGCGTCTGTCGGCGCCCTGACGCATCGCTGACCGGTGTCCGATCGCCGGCCCGCGACGGGCATAGGTCGATCGGATCGTTTGTCCGGCCGAACGGCCTATTCGACTTCAGCACGACCGGCAACCGTCCGTTGCATTGCATGCCAGCAGCTCTCGCCCCGAGAACCGAGGGCTGCGGCCCCCAACACCAGACGCAGTCGCCCCGTCGAGCACGGCCCCAGGACCTGGACCCTCGCCCCAGCTCCTGCGCTCGCCCGGGGCGCCTGCGCGTTTTGGGCTGCGGCGGTGGCGTCAGCCGGCGAGCCGCTCGTTGAACGAGTGCAACGACGGACCGTGGGGGCCGATGGCGATGCGGCTGACGCCTGCGGTGCCGAGGAACATCCGCCAGGTGATGGCGTCGCCCACCCCGAGCGCCCAGGCCACCGCCGCCTTGATCGGCGACACGTGCGACACCACGATGACGTCGCGCTCGGCGGCGTCGGCGAGCAGGCCGGCGAGGGCGGCCTCGACGCGCACCCGCAGCGCCGCCAGCGACTCACCGCCCGGCGGCGCGAAGGTCGGATCGGCACGCCAGGTGGCCCACGTGGCCGCCGGCACCTGTGCCAGGGGCGTCCCGTCGAGCTCGCCATAGTCCAGTTCGATCCACGCCCGATCCGGCTCCACCTCGACGCCGACCGCAGCGCCGATGGCCTCGGCCGTCGCCATCGTGCGCCGCAGCGGGCTCGACACCACCCGCGCCGGCCGCGCCGGCCCGTCGGCGAACGCCGCGGCCAGGGCGGCGGCCTGCCGGCGGCCCTCGTCGTCGAGACGGGGATCGGCGTGGCCGAGCAGCAGACCCGAGGCGTTGGCCTCGGTACGGCCGTGACGGACGAGCACCAACATCTACAGCGACTCCCCCACGACGTCCCGGTTCAGGTGACCGGTGCGCCACAGCAGCTCCCGGTTCGCTCGATCGCCCAGGGCGAACGCCCGCCAGCACCACACGAGCGCCGCCACGCCCAAGGCCTCGAGCACCACCGTGACCTCGACGCCGTGGCTCAGCTCGGGCAGGGCCACGTCCGGGAACCCGAACCCGAAGAAGGGCCACCAGAAGACCTCGGCGATCGTCCACACGCCGTCGAGCACCAGGTGCACCATCAGTCCGATGACGAGGCTGATCCACCGGCGCCGGATCAGTCGGCGGTGGCGGGTCAGCAGCATCACCCCGAGCATCGCCACCACGCTGAACAGCAGCGTGTGCGCCAACCTCGGCCCGCCCAACGCCGCGTCGAGCAGTGGCAGGACCGAACCCAGCATCACCAGCCGGTAGTCCAGCGCCGGGCTGCGGAACACCAGCCAGACGGCGGCGAAGCTCATGCCGACGAACCAGAGCAGCACGAGCGGTCCAGGGTCCTCGGGTCAGCGCTCGATGCGGTGCCGATGCAGGTGCGTCGCCGCCTCAGCGGACGAGCAGCCGCCCGCACTCGTCGCAGTAGGCGGGTTCGTCGGCGGGCACCCGCTTGATGCGTGCCACCGACGCCGCCGGCAACGCCAGATGGCAGCCCTGGCAGCTGCCGCCCACGAGGCGCGCCACGGCGATGCCGCTCTGGGACTTGCGCAGACCTTCGTAGAGCTCGATCAGGTCAGCAGCGACCCCCGCTGCCACCTCGGCGCGGGTCGTCTCGACGGTGCTGAGCTCGGCGGCGATCTCGGCCTCGGCGTCGGCGAGCCGACCCTCGACCGCAGCGCGCTCGGCGGTGAGTGCCGTCGCCCGCTCCTCCAGCTGCGCCGCCTCGGCGTCGAGCGGTTCGGCCAGCTCCATCAGCTCGATCTCCTCGTCCTCGAGGCCGCGCTGGCGCCGAGCGAGCGCCTCGAGCTCCTCCTGCAGCGTCATCGCCTCCTTCGGCGAGGTCATGCTCTGGCCGTAGAGCTGCTCGTTGAGGCCCTTGCGCTTCTCCTCGATCCCGGTGACGTGGTCCTCGAGTCGCCGCAGATCCCGGGCGATCACCTCGCGACGCTCGGCCACCCGGGCCGCCTCGGCGGCGATCGCCTGCGCGGCGCGGGCCTGCTCCTCGAGCTCGGTCCGCTCCGGCAGGCGGGCCGCCTTGTGGCGCAGCTGATCGGCCGTCGTGTCGAGGTCCTGGAGTTCGAGGAGGGGGT
>JAGQTE010000408.1 GCA_020439175.1 Acidimicrobiales bacterium
CGACCTGCCGTGACGTCGCCGACCGCCGCGCCGCCGCCGGCCGCGACCGAGCCGACCGGAACGGGCGGCGGCACGTCGGCGTCGGCGTCGGGGTCAGCTGGACCGGCGCCGCGGTCGGGCGTCATGCCTACTGGTGCCGATCGCCGGCGGGTGCGCCGACCCCGGTGGCTGCACCCCGGTGCGTGGTGGCTGTGGGCGGGCGGGATGGCCACCGCGGCCATGCGGACGACCAACCCGATCCTGCTCGGGCTCGTCTTCGCGGTCGTGGCGTACGTGGTCGCCGCCCGCCGGTCCCATGCCCCGTGGGCACGCTCGTTCGGCGTGTTCGTGCGCCTCGGCGTGTTCGTCATCGTGGTGCGCGTCGTCATCGCCATCCTGTTCGGTGCCCGCCTGCCGGGGACGGTGGTGTTCACCGTGCCGTCGGTCGAGCTGCCGGCGTTCATGGCGGGGGTGACCCTGGGGGGCCCGGTGACGATCGAGGCGTTGGTGGCGGCGGCGACCGACGGTCTGCGCCTGGCGGTGGTGCTGGCGTGCTTCGGCGCCGTCAACTCGCTGGCCAGCCCGTACCGGATGCTGCGGGCGCTGCCGCCGGTGCTCTACGAGGCGGGGGTGGCGGTGACCGTGGCGCTGTCGTTCACGCCGCAGCTGGTGATGGACCTGGGGCGGCTCAAGGCGGCCCGGCGCCTGCGCGGTCGACCGACGCGCGGGCTCGAAGGGGTGCGGGGCATGGCGCTGCCGGTGCTCGAGGGGGCGCTCGATCGCGCCGTCGGCCTGGCGGCGTCGATGGACGCCCGCGGGTACGGCCGTCGTGACGCCGCCGGCGCCGGCGCCCAACGGTTGGCGGCCGTCGCCACCGGCGGCGGGCTGCTGGCGATCTGCGTCGGTGTCTACGCGCTGCTCGACGGCAGCTCGCCCCGCGCCCTCGGCCTCCCCGTGCTGGCGATCGGTGCGGCGTCGGTGGCGGTGGCGCTGGTCGCCGGCGGCCGGCGCTCGTCGCGCACGCGGTACCGGCCGGACCCGTGGCGCAGCCCGGAGTGGCTCGTGGCGGCCTCCGGTGCGGCGGCGCTGGCCGGGGTCGTGGCGGTCGGCGTGCTCGACCCCGAGGCGCTGGCGCTGTCGACGTCGCCGCTGGCGTGGCCGTCGGTGCCGCTGCTCGCCGTCGTCGGCATCCTCGGCGGACTGGTGCCGGCGGTGGCCGCTCCGGTGCCGCCCGACGGGTCCCCGCCCGACGGGTCCCCGGCCGGCGGGGGTGCCGGGTGATCCGCTTCGACCGCGTGACCGTCACCTACGACGGCGCGCCGACGCCCGCGCTCGCCGACGTGGACCTGGAGATCCCCGAAGGCGAGCTGTGCCTGGCCGTCGGGCCGACCGGTTCGGGCAAGTCGACGTTGCTGCGCGCCGTCAACGGCCTCGTGCCGCGGTTCAGCGGCGGACACCTGGCGGGCACCGTCTCGGTCGACGGCCGGTCGACGGCCACCTACCCGCCGCGCGACCTCGCCGACGTCGTCGGCTACGTGGGTCAGGACCCGGCCGGCGGCTTCGTGACCGACACGGTCGAGGAGGAGCTGGCCTATGTGATGGAGAACCTCGGGGTCGACGCCGCCACGATGCGGCGTCGGGTCGAGGACGCCCTCGACCTGCTCGGGCTGGCCCGGCTGCGCGACCGCCCGTTGCAGCACCTCTCGAGCGGCGAGCGCCAGCGCGTCGCCATCGGCGCTGCGCTCACCGCGCACCCGCGGGCGCTCGTCCTCGACGAACCGACGTCGGCCCTCGATCCGGGCGGCGCCGAGGAGGTGCTGGCGGCGCTGACGCGCCTGGTGCACGACGTGGGCACGACGGTCCTGCTGGCCGAGCACCGCCTCGAGCGGGTCGTCGGCGACGCCGATGCCGTCGTCGTGGTGCACGGCGCCCGGGCCGAGCGGGGTGCCCCGGCGACGATGCTCGCCCGGGCGCCGGTGGCGCCACCGGTCGTGGAGCTGGGCCGGCTGTGCCACTGGGACCCCGTGCCCCTCTCGGTGCGCGACGCCCGTCGAGCCGCTGCCGACCTGCGCCGGCAGCTGGACGGGGTGGCCCTCCCCGCCATGCGCCGTGCGCCCGGCGAGGTCGCGGTGTCGGCGCGCCACGTCAGCGCGGCGTACGGCCGCACCGTCGTGCTCGACGACCTCGACCTCGAGGTGCGCCACGGCGAGCTGGTTGCCGTGATGGGGCGCAACGGGTCGGGCAAGTCGACGCTGCTGGCGCTGATCGCCGGTCTGCGGGCGCCGAACGCCGGGCGCCTCGAGGTGGCGGGTCTGGTGCCGTCGGCGGTGGCGCCTCGCGAGCTCGTGCGGCAGGTGGGGCTGGTGCCGTCCGACCCGGGGCTGCTGCTGTATCGCGACACGGTCCGCGCCGAGTGCGCCGCCGCCGACGGCGACACGGGCCTGGCGCCGGGGACGACGGCGGCGCTGGCCGAGCGCCTGGTCCCGGGTCTCGACCCGCAGCGCCACCCGCGCGACCTCTCCGAAGGCCAGCGCCTCGGACTCGCCCTCGCCGTCGTGCTCGCCGCCGGTCCGCCGGTGCTCCTGCTCGACGAGCCGACGCGCGGGCTCGACTACGACGCCAAGCGCCACCTCGCCGGCGTGCTCGACGACCTCGTCCGTGCAGGCCACGCCGTGGTGGTCGTCAGCCACGACGTCGAGTTCGTGGCGCGCGTGGCCGACCGCGCCGTCGTGCTCGCCGACTCGCACGTCGTGGCCGACGGCCCGGCGCGCGACGTCGTCTGCCACTCGCCGGTGCTGGCGCCGCAGGTGGCCAAGGTGCTGGCGCCGGCGCCGTGGATGACGGTTGACGAGGTCGCCGCCGCGCTCCAGCTGCGAGGGGTGTCGTGAGCGCCGATCGCGGCACCGCGGGAGCGCTGCACGCCGGCGGCGTCCTGCGGCTGCGCGGCACGGGGTGGCTGCTGCTCACCATCTGTTCGGCCGTCGGGGTGGCGGCGTTCGTGTGGCCGTTCTTCACCGATGCCACCGGCGGCGACCCCAACGTGGCCCACGCCGCCGACGCGCCCTGGATCTTCGTGCTGCTGTTGCCGTTGCTGCTGGCCATCATCCTGCGCGAGGTGGCCGACGGCGGGCTCGACGCCAAGGCCATCGCGCTGCTCGGCGTGCTCGCCGCCTGCGGTGCAGCCCTGCGCATCCCGAGCGTCGGCGCCACCGGGTTCGAGCCCATCTTCTTCCTGCTGCTGCCGGCGGGTCGGGTCTTCGGCCGGGCGTTCGGGTTCGTGCTCGGCGCCATCACGTTGTTCGCCTCGGCCCTGATCACCGGTGGCGTCGGCCCGTGGCTGCCGTTCCAGATGTTCGCCGCCGGCTGGGTCGGGTTCTTCGCCGGCTGCCTGCCGCCGGCCACGGGGCGGCGCGAGGTGCTGCTCGTCGCCGCCTACGGCGTCGTTGCCGGCCTGGCCTACGGCTTCGTCATGAACCTGTGGTTCTGGCCGTTCGCCGTCGACCAGGGGTCGGCGATCTCGTTCGTCCCGGGCGCCGGCCTGGGCGAGAACCTGCGCCACTACTGGGCCTTCTACCTGGCGACGTCGCTCGGCTGGGACATCCCGCGCGCCATCACCAACGCCGTGCTGATGGTCGTGCTCGGCGGTCCGGTGCTGGCGGCGTTGCGCCGGGTCGCCCGGCGCGGCGCCTTCGGGGTGCCGGTGTCGTTCGCCGAACCGGCGGGCGATCGAGCGCGTTAGCGTCTCCGCCATGCGCGCACGTACTGCCCGGCCTCTGCTGCTCTCGCTCGTCGCCGTGTCGCTGGCCGCCGGTGCCTGCTCGTCCTCGGACGAGCCGGTCACCGCCTCGTCGGTCGCCGTGGACGACACGACCGGCGGGTCGTCGCCCGCCGGCACGGCATCCGATGGCACCACGACCACCACGCCGGCGCCGGCGTTCGAGCTCACCTCGAGCGCGTTCGTCGACGGTGCGCCGATCCCGGCGGAGTACACCTGCAGCGGCGACAACATCTCGCCGCCGCTGGCGTGGTCGACGCCACCCGAGGGCACCGAGTCGTTGGCGCTGCTGATGGACGACCCGGATGCCCCGACCGACGAGCCCTTCGTGCACTGGGTCGTGGTCGACATCCAGCCCGATGAGACCGAGATGCGCTCGGCCCAGCCCGTCGGCATGCAGGGCACCAACGGCGGTGGCACCACGGGGTACCTGGGTCCGTGCCCGCCGGAGGGCGACCCGCACACCTACCGCTTCCAGCTGTACGCGCTGCCGACGGACGCGCCGACCGATGGTGGTCCTCGCCCCGACGTCGAGATGATCCAGCGCCTCGCGCCCGACGCCCTGGCGATCGCAGAGCTCACCGGCACGTTCCAGCGCGTGGCGCAGGACTGACGACCGATCAGTCGTGCACGGCCTCGGGCGGCAGGGGGTCGTCGAGGGCCGGCACCAACGCCGCCGCCGAGTCGACGAGCCACGCCACCTGTGCCGATGCGGCGTCGGCGCGCACCACCAGCACCACCTCACGGAAGATCGGCGGGTCGAAGTCGACGACGACCGCGCCGAGCTCGGCGGCCTGGGTGGCGTAGGTGCCCGTGACCAGCGCCGCCCCCTCGCCGGCGGCGATCAGCGGGAGCCACAGGCTGCGCTCGCTCGACTCGAACACCACGTTGGGCTGCCGGCCGACGGTGGCGAAGGCCTCGTCCATGCGGCGTCGGCTCGGGTCGCTGGTCGGTGACGCCAGCAGCGGGAACTCGGCCAGCCGCTCCAGGGTGATGCCGTGCTCGGGCGCCGGCGTGCCGGGCGGGAGCGCCACCCGCACGCGCTGGTAGGTCAGGTGGTGGGCGACGAGGTCGTCACCGAGGTCGGGGCGGTCGGTGACGCCGGCGTGGGCCGCCTGCGACCGCACGAGCATCGCCACCTCGTCGTGGTCGTCGGCGTGCGACACCCGCACCCGCACGTCGGGGTGCGCCTTGCGGAAGGCCCCGAGCAGCGCCATGCCGGGGTCGACGGCGAGGCCCTCGCGCAGCGCCAGCTCCACGTTGCCCGCCTGGGCCCAGGCCCGGGATGCCGCCCGGGCGGGCAGCGCCGCCAGGTCGGCGCCGATGCGCTGCGCCGTCGCCAGCACCTCCTCGCCGGCCGCCGTGAGCTCGAGGCGGCGCCCGACCCGCTCGAACACCCGGACGCCGAGCTCGGCCTCGAGGCGCCGGATGCCCTGGCTCACCGCCGGTTGCGCCACGTGCAGCTCGTCGGCGGCCGCCGCCATCGTGCCGTGCTCGACGATCGCTGCCACGTATTCGAGCTGACGAAGTTTCATAAGCGCAGCTTATTGATTGGCGCGCGGTTGGCTCTTGGACGGCGCGCCGACGTCCATGGTTCGATCGGACGAGGTGCTCCCGCACCTCACTGCGACGCATCGGGCTCCCGCCGCCCGTGCGTCGACGTTCCCTGTGCGGCGGTCCGGCTCACCACCCACCCACCGGCCGGGCCGCCGCCAGGGGACACCTCTCGGTGCGGGACCTGCGGACGGTCCCGCCGGATCGCCCCGCCACGTCGACCGGGGGGAACCGGCATGCACGACCTCGTCATCCGCAACGGGCTGCTGGTCGACGGCACGGGCGCTGCCGCCCGCCACGCCGACGTCGCCATCACGGACGGCACCATCACCCACGTCGGCGCCGTGGACGGGCCGGCGCGCCGCACGATCGACGCCGACGGACGCCTGGTCACGCCCGGCTTCGTCGACATCCACACGCACTACGACGGGCAGGCCACGTGGGACCCGCAGCTGTCGCCGTCGTGCTGGCACGGCGTGACCACGCTGGTCATGGGCAACTGCGGCGTCGGGTTCGCCCCGGCCGCCCCCGACCGGCACGACTGGTTGATCGGGCTGATGGAAGGCGTCGAGGACATCCCCGGCGCCGCCCTCAGCGAGGGCCTGGTGTGGGAGTGGGAGACCTTCCCCGAGTTCCTCGACGCCCTCGATCGCCGGTCGTTCGTGCTCGACGTCGGCACCCAGGTGCCCCATGGCGCGGTGCGGGCGTACGTCATGGGTGAGCGGGGGGCCAACAACGAACCGGCCACGCCCGCCGACATCGAGGCGATGGCCGCCATCGTGCGCGAGGCCGTCGTCGCCGGCGCCCTCGGCTTCTCGACCAGCCGCACGCTGGCGCACCGGGCCATCTCCGGGGAGCCGGTGCCCGGGACCTTCGCCGCCGAGGACGAGCTGTTCGGCATCGGCCGGGCGCTCGGCGACCTCGGCACCGGGGTGTTCGAGCTCGCCCCCGCCGGGGCGCTCGGGGAGGACCTCGACGCGCCGGACCTCGAGGTGGCGTGGATGCGGCGACTCGCTGCCGCCATCCGCCGA
This sequence comes from Acidimicrobiales bacterium, assembly GCA_020439175.1. Lineage (GTDB taxonomy): Bacteria > Actinomycetota > Acidimicrobiia > Acidimicrobiales > Acidimicrobilacustridaceae > JAGQTE01. Next base: position 6,340 of record JAGQTE010000408.1, read on the forward strand.
CCGGTCTGCTTCGCCCTCAACCAGAACAACGCCGACCCCGACGCCTGGCGGCGCCTGCTCGATCTCGCCACCGACCTGGCGGGCGAGGGCGCGCCGGTCCGGGCGCAGGTGCACGCTCGGACGGTGTCGCTGCTGCTGGGGCTCGAGACGTTCCACCCCTTCCACTGGACGCCCAGCTGGGGAGAGATCGGACTGCTGCCGCACAGCGAGCTGGTGGCGGCGATGCGCACGCCGGTGTGGCGCGAGCGGCTGATCTCGGAGATGGCCTCGGTCGACGACCCGGTCTTCACCGGCTACATGGATCCGGCGCAGGCCTTCTGCCTCGGCGACCCGCCCGACTACGAGCCGGGGCCCGACGAGAGCCTCGTCGCCATCGGCGCCCGGCGCGGGGTGTCGCCGTGGGAGGTGGCCTACGACCAGCTGCTCAGCGACGGCGGCACGGGGCTGATCAACCGTCCGGTGCTCAACTACGCCGCCGGCGACCTCGGGCCGACGTACGAGATGCTCACCAACCCGACGACGGTGTTCGGGCTGGGTGACGGCGGCGCCCACGCCAACCAGACCTGCGATGCCAGCTCGACCACCTACGTGCTCAGCCACTGGGTCCGCGATCGCACGCGCGGCCCGCGCATCCCGCTGGAGCAGGCGGTGGCGAAGCTCACGTCGGCGACCGCCGACACCTACGGGCTGGGCGATCGCGGCCGGGTCGTGCCGGGCCTGCGCGGCGACCTGAACGTCATCGACCTCGACGGCCTCCAGCTGCACCGACCCACCGTCGCCCACGATCTGCCGGCCGGCGGGAAGCGGCTCATCCAGCGCGCCGACGGCTACGGCGCCACGGTCGTGGCCGGTGCGGTGACGTTCGTGGACGGCGAGCACACCGGCGAGCTGCCCGGCCGGCTGGTGCGCGGCGCACGCTGAGCCGAGCGAATCGCTCAAGGTCGGCGATCGGCGTGCCGAAGCTCTGTTTGCTTGCTCCTCAAGCGCCAAGCGACGGGGCACGGTGCCGGCACACCGTGCCCCGTTGCCGCGCTCGGGCCCATGTTCTTGTGGTGCGCAGCCGCGCATGCCCGGGTGGACACCACAAGATCGGGAGCGTTCAGGGTTGCCGCGCTCGGGAGCGGTCAGCCCTGGGGCTTGGTGTAGACGGCGACGAAGTCCCGCGTGTCCGGGGACAGGTAGCGGTCGCCGGGGGAGCGCTGGCCGCCCTTGTCCTGTGAGCCCTCGAGGCTGGGGGTGCCGGTGCAGGTGCCGTCGGGCCCCGTGCTGAAGAGGTTGGCCGCCACCCACTCCGGGTTGATGTCGCCCTCGAAGCCGCGCACGGCGCCGGCGTTGATCAGCGTCTGGGCGAGGTCGCGCGGCTGGAGGCCGGGGCCGCCGACGTAGATGAGCGCGCCGTCGGCCGTGATGCCGTACCCGGACCGCCAGATGAAGTAGCTGTTGGCCAGCTCGGCGCCCCAGTCGTTGGTGTCGATGTTGGCGACCGGCTCCCCGTTGTCGACGAGCAGCTCGAGGTTCTGGCGCACGGTGGTCATCCCTGGCAGGTCCGCCTCGCCGAAGTCACGACCCCACTCGCCGATGGCGTAGCGGCCGTCCGGGTACTGCACCATCGAGGCGGCGCCGTCGCGCAACGGGACCCCTTGGCGGCCGTCGCTGTACCAGCCGCCCCGAGCCTGGTCGAAGCGGAAGCCGCCGTTGAACGCCAAGATGGCGTCCTGGCAGCGGTCGGGCGGGATCTGCGACGGGTTGGTCCACGTGCCGCCGGGCAGCTCGAGCCCGGGCTGGATCTGCACGTCGGTCACGGTCGGATCGACCCAGGCCACGAAGACGAGCAGCGAGGTCTTCTGGTCGTTCGGTCGCACCTTGGTGGTGTAGACGCCGTGGAACCCACCGAGGTCCGGACCGGCGGGGAACCAGGTCCCCTCGTCGGGCAGCGGCTCCGCCGCCGGTGTCGCCACGGGAGGCGGCAGCGCCAGGTGGGGGATCGTCGCCGGCGTGGTCGGCGTCTCCTCCTCGTCGTCGGACGTCTCCTCCTCGACGGTCGTCGGCGCTGCGCCGGAGGGGCCGATGGCCTGGTCGGGGGTGCCACCGTCGGGCGGCTGCTCCCGGGAGTAGTAGAGCTGCTCGACCCGGTCGACCATCCACCCCATGTGGATGTCACGCAACCACTGGACGTTGCGGGCCTGGAAGCTCTCCTGGCCCGGCTTGGTCATGGCCTGCGCCCAGGTCGTGCCGAGCAGGATGCACAGCGGGATGGCCAGGATGATGGCGCCGGTGGCGAGCCGGTGGAAGCGAGCCCAGTGCACGGCGCGCTCGCGTCGCGTCTCGAGCGCGGCGCGCTCCTCACGCTCGACCTTGCGCTTGCCGTTGCGGGTCAGCTTGGCGTTGCCGGTGCGCACCAGCTTGGGCGCCGGCCCTCCGCCGAACTCCTCGGGCCACTCGTCGTCGGTCGTCGGGGCGGCGTCGTCGGGCTGGTCCATGGACGTGGTCTGCTCCGGGGTCGGCGACGGCAGCGTGGGCGTCGCTGGCGCCGGACGACGGCTGCGTCACGGCGGCGGGTTCGGACTGCGGGATTCTACGGCACCGGCGGCCCGATCCCCAGGCAGGACCGCGCCGACGCGCCGGCGCGACGTCGTGCCGACGGGCGTACCCTGTGGCCGATGGACGGACCGGCGGACGACCCGTTCGGTGACGCCGGCGACCCGGCGGCGCAGAACCAGGGGGCGGGTCGGGAGGCCGCGCTGCGCCACGGGATCGACGGCGCGGCGTCGCCCGCGGAGCGGGCCGGCGCCATGGTGGAGCTCGCCAAGTTCCTGCTCCACGCCGGCGACGATCGTCTGGAGGAAGCGGCGGCGGTGCTCGACGAGGCGATCATGGTCGCCGACGAGGCGGGCGACACGCGCACGCTGTACCTGGCCCGGGTCGTGCGGGCGCGAGCAGCGCGCGCCGTGGGGGACGACGACACCAACCGGTCGCAGCTGTCGGCGGCCGTGCTGCTGTGCGAGGCGATCAACGCCCGCCGCCCGTTGCCCGAGCTGTTGATGCTGCTGTCCAACGTCGACGCTCGCAGCGGCGACATGGCGGCGGCGCGCATCACCTTGGAGCGCGCGCTCGAGCAGGCGATGGAGAACGGGGACGAGCACCAGGTGGCGCGGGTCCGCGTCGAGTTCGGTCGCCTCGAACGCAAGGCGGGCGACGTCGATGCGGCGCAGGCCCACCTGGAGCTGGCCCTCGAGGCCATCCGCGAGCACGGACCGGTGGCGGTGCGCACGACGGTCGAGCAGGACCTGGCGGCGCTGCTGCAGTCGTCGGGCGACTACCGCGGCGCGCTCGAGCACTACCAGCACGCCTGCGACGGCTGGTCGGAGCTGGGGCGCCAGGATCACGTGGCCCGGTCGCTGCTGCGCATGGCGGAGATGGCCCGCCTCCTGGGCGAGCGCGGCGACGCCAAGCTCTACCTGGCGGAGGCGCTCGGCATCGCGCAGGGGCTCCAGGACCGACCCAAGGAGGCGGAGATCCGCGCCGCGCTCGGCGACGTGGCCCGGATGACGAGCGACTACGTCGACGCCGAGCGTCAGCTCACGCGGGCGCTCGACACGGCGGTGGCGATCGGCGATCAGCGCCTCCAGGCCAAGGTGCTGACGGGGCTGGCGTCGGTCGATCGCGTGGCGCGCCGCCTGCCCGAGGCGGCCGAACGCCTCGAGCAGGTCCTGACGATCGCCGACGAGCTCAACGACCGGTACGCCCTGGCCAACGGCTCGAACGCCCTCGGTGGCGTCCGGGCGGTGCAGGGCCGCGTCGCTGAGGCGCGCGAGCTGTTCACCCGGGCGCGCAAGCTGTCGACCAAGGCCGACTACCACCTCGGCGTGGTCAACGCCTCGCACGGCCTGGGCCAGCTGGCGGTGCTCGAGGGGAACGTGGCCGTCGCCCGCGACGAGTTCGAGCGGTGCCGGCGCTTCGCCACCGAGCTGGGGGAGCGGCACGGCATCGTCCACGCGCATGCGGGCTGGGCGGCGACGGCGCTGGTCGCTGGCGCCACCGAGCGGGCGATGGAGGAGGCCGACCGCGCCCGTGAGGTGGCAGAGTCCGTCGGCTACCGGCTGGCCGTCGGCTCGTCGCTGCGTCTGACGGGGCTGGCGGCGTTGGCGCGCGGCGACGTGGTGCGGGCGCGGCTCGCCCTCGAGCAGGCGCGCACCATCGCCGAGGCCGTGGCCGACGTCGGCGGCGCCCTGGAGGCGTCGTCGGCGCTGGCGGAGTGCGCGCTGTCCGACGGTCGCATCGCCGAGGCCGGCCGGCTCATCGAGGCGGCGCGCGCCGGGTTCGAGGCGCACGGCGACGTCGTCGGCCTGGCGGATGCGCAGCGCCGCAGCGCCATGGTGGCGCTCGCCGCCGGTCGCGACGAGGAGGCGCTCGGCTGGCTGCGCGTCGCCGTGGCGGCGATGAGCGGGCTCGAGGCTCGGCCGCGGCTGGCGATCACGGCGACCGAGCTGGCGCTGGTCGAGCAGGACGCCGGGCGGGCCGAGCAGGCACAGCGCACCGCCTCGCTGGCGTTGCTGGCGGCCGAGGAGATCCGGGACACGCTCGTCCCCGAGCTCCCCCAGGCCGAGTTCTTCTTGCGGTACCGCTCGGTCTACGAGCTGGCGTACTCGCTCGGGCTCGCGGACTGACGGTCCGGCCGGCGGGTCGACCCGCGCCGCCTCGCCGGGGTCGCGGCGGTCAGAAGTCGGCGGACTCGAAGAGCCGCAGGCGGAGCAGGTCCGCCTCGTCGGCGGTGAGGAGGTGCCGGTCCTCCATGGCGTCGACCTCGGCGAGCTGGGCGGCGAGCTCCGGGCTGAGCACGAGCGGTTCGTCGTCGTCGTCGTCGAGGTCGTCGTCGAGGCGGTCGTCGAGCCGCTCCTCGACCGGGGCGGCCGCCGCACCATCGGCCACCGGCGGCGTGGGTGCCGGCGGTGCCGGTGGCGGGGGCGGTGGTGGTGGTGGCGGCGGCGGTGGTGGCGGCGGGGGTGGCGGTGCCATCTCGATGGGGTC
>JAGQTE010000409.1 GCA_020439175.1 Acidimicrobiales bacterium
CATCGCTGGTGGCCGCGGCGTGCAGCGCCGAGGAGCCACGACCCTCGGCGGGCAGCACCGGCACGGCGCCGGCCTCGGCGGCCGGCACGGTGGCGCCGGCCGACGCCGCAGCCCTCGAGGCCCTCGGCGAGCAGCTGCTCGCCGAAACCGGCGCCACCGGAGGGATCGTGGCGCTGTCGATCGCCGGGGCGTCGCCCACGATCGTCACCGTCGGCGCGCAGGCGACGGTCGACGGCACGCAGGGTGCCCCCATGGATCCGGCCGCGCTGCTGCACGTCGCCAGCGTCACGAAGTCGTACGTCGCCGCCCTGGCGCTGGTGCTCGCCGACGAGGGGGTCGTCGACCTCGACGCGCCGATCAGCACGTGGATCGACTGGCCCGACGGCGATCGCATCACGCTGCGGCACCTGCTCACGCACACGAGCGGCGTCGGTCGGTTCGGCGACGGGGAGTCGCCGTCGCCGTTCCTCGAGCTCGTCGCACGCGGCGAACCGGTGACCATCGACGAGGTCCTGGCCGCAGCGCGGGAGGTCCCACCGCTCGCCGAGCCGGGCGGGACGACGCGCTACGGCAACCTCAACTACGCGCTCGCCGGGGCGGCGCTCGCCGCCGCGGCTGCGACCCCGATCGACGAGCTGCTGCTGGATCGGGTCTTCGGGCCGGCCGGCCTCGAGGGCACCGCCTACCCACCGTCGTCGCCGCAACCGCCGCAGCGATGGACCGCACCTCCGGTCGGGCTGTACGAACCCGACCCGGGTGTCGAGCCGCTCGCCACCTCGGTCATCCCCCTCGATGCGTGGCGCACGGCGCTGGGCCCGGCGTCGGGCTCCGTCTCCACGGTCGAGGACCTGCTGGCGTGGGCGGACCAGTTGTTCCGCCGGCGCACGCTCGACGGCGTGGACCTCGCCCCCATGACCGAGATCGGCGCCGGTGGCTACGGCCTCGGCGTCATCGGCATCGGGCCGACCGGCGACTGCGTGTTCGACGGTTGCCCGCCCGACGCCACGTTCGACCGGTTGGCGCTCAACGGCGACTTCCCGGGCGCGTCGACCCGGGTGCTGTTCGACCCGGCCACCGACACGACGCTGGTGGTGTACCTCAACCGGAACGCGCTCGACCTCGACGAGGCCCTCATCGGCTTCCTCGACGGGCGCTGACGTCGGCCGACGTTTCGCGCTCGAACGACACGATCGTCACGCCGCTGCCGCTGTCGGGGCGCAGCCCCACGGCCCGCACGTCGGGCACGCCGGGCGTCAGTCGTCGGCGGCGACCCAGGCGATGGCGTCGGCCCGCTCGGCGAGGGGGAACACCTCGAACGCGCCGGGCACCATCCAGCCGAACGCACCCGCCAGGTGACGAAGCCAATCGGTGTCGGTGACGATGGCGGCGCGATGCCAGCGGCCGTGGTGGTCGAGCCCCAGCTTGGCGTCCTGCCAGGCGGCACCGCCGCTGTAGCCCTCGAAGCGGTCGCCGAGGACGTAGACGAGCCGCAGCGGCCCGTCCTGCGCCTCGAGCGCCGGGATCAGGGTGGTGCGGTAGTCGTCGGCGTGCACCTCACCCACGGCCTCGAACCCCACGACACCGGGTGGCAGGTCTGCAATCGGCTCCAACATGGGGCACCTCCGTTCGTTCGTATACCTTCTTACCCTCTGCAGGGACAGGAAGGCGTTGACATGGGCTCGGTTCGGGACATCGGCACGATGAAGCGGTCGATGGCGTTCGGTGTCGCCGCGGCCATGGCCATCGGCGGCATCGCCCTCGCGGGTGGGCCGGCGGCATCGGAAGCGTTCCCCGGCGCCAACGGCAACATCGCCTTCGTCCGCGACAATGGCGACGACACCGCCGACATCTGGGTGACGAACCTCGAGGCCACGGACCAGATCCAGCTCACCGACTCCCCCGGCTGGGACGACAGCCCGCGTGGTCGCCGGACGGCACCAAGATCGCCTTCCAGCGCGAGGACGGCAACGACACCCAGGTGTGGGTCATGGACGCCGACGGCTCCAACGAGGTGCGACTCACCGACGACGCCGTCGGCGCCGGTGCGCCGGCATGGTCGCCCGACAGCACCCGCATCGTCTACAACGGCTGGGGCCAGACCGGGTCCGGGCCGGCGCTGTTCATCATGAACGCCGACGGGTCGGGCGTCACCCAGCTGACGACGGACAACGACTTCGACCGCTGGCCCAGCTGGTCGCCCGACGGCGCCACCATCGCCTTCGGCCGGGACGACCCGCAGACGTCGGCCATCGAGATCTGGACGATCGGCGTCGACGGCACCGGCTTGACCCAGCGCACCGACAGCGGCGTCGCCTCGATCCAGTCGTTCGAGCCGAGCTGGTCACCCGACGGCAGCCAGATCCTGTTCACCCGGCGCAACGGCAACGACTACTTCGCCTACCTGATGCAGGCGGACGGCACCGATCAGCACCAGCTGCTCGGCCCCGGGACGAGCGCCGCCGAGTTCTCGCCCGACGGCACGACGATCGCGCTCGGCTACTTCCCCGGCGCCGACGACGGGCTCTGGACCATGTCGCCCGACGGCTCGAACGCGTCGCCGTTCCTGACCGGCGACGTCTTCCAGCCGACGTGGCAGCGCCTCCCGAACCCGGTGAACCCGACGACGACCGTCCCGTCCACGTCGACCACGGCAGCCAACGCCGCAGTCGTGACGCCCGCCTTCACGGGCTGACGGCGGGGTTCAGACCTGCTCGGCGCGGCGTCGACGTCCTTCGACGTCGACGAGCCGCTGCACCCGTCCGCTCGTGCCGGGCGCCAGCGACGCGAACCTGGCCATCAGCTGGAGCTCGGGCGGTGCCACGACGACCTCGGGCGGGGCATCGGTGAGGGCGCGCAGGACGCCCGCTGCCACGTCGGCCGGCGACTTGGTGCGCACGCCGGCCGGCAGCTCGGTGCCGCTGTCGTGGAACATGCCGGCGTCACGGATGAAGCCCGGCGCCACGAGCGAGCAGGTCACGCCGGTGCCGTGCAGCTCCTCGGCGAAGCTGAGGGCGAAGCCCCGCAGGCCGAACTTGGTGGCGTTGTACAGGCGCGAGCCCGGGGACGCGGCGATGCCGGCCACCGAGCCGACCAGGGCGATGGCGCCGGGTCGGCCGGACGCGATGCGTTGTTGGGCGTAGGCGATCGACAGCGAGATCGGCACGCGCAGGTTCACGTCGATGACCTGATCGATGCGGGCGTCGTCGATCTCGTCGAGCGGCGGATCCTCGCCGATGCCGGCGTTGAGCACGATGGCGTCGCAGTCGGCGACCAGGGCGCGCACCCTCGACGCGTCGTCGGGGTCGGCCAGATCGGCGACCACGACCTCACCGTCCACGGCGGCGGCCAGCTCCTCGAGCGGACCGGCGCTGCGGGCGGTCAGCACGATCGACGCGCCCCGCCGAGCGAGCTCGCGCACGATCTCCGCACCCAGGCCCCGGCTGGCGCCGGTGACCAGGATCTTCGCTCCGTCGACGTCCATGCCGCCCTCCTCGGTTTCCGGGCCGTCGGCCCGGCGCCGACGCTAGCGAGAACGACGCTCCCCGACGACACCGGCGATATGGCCGGTGCGCGACAGTCCCGCACGTGCCGCATCCACGAGGACGACCCACCCGCCGACGTCGCACTCGAGCCCGCGCCCTCGTCGCCGGCGTCGTCGCCGTCCTGGTCGGCGCCCTCGTGCCGGTCGGACCGGCACGGGCCGTGACCGGCGCCGTCGCCCCCGTGCACGACCCGACGATCGTGCGCGACGGCGACACCTGGTGGGCGTTCAGCACGGGACCGCGCCTGCCCATCCTGCGCAGTGACGACCTGGAGCACTGGACCGCCGCAGGCGAGGTCTTCGCCGACGGCCTGCCGGGCTGGCTCACCGCACGCATC
>JAGQTE010000410.1 GCA_020439175.1 Acidimicrobiales bacterium
AAGACTCCGACCACCAACCGCACGCCCCACGCCAACCCCGCCATCACCATCGCCGTCGACAACAGCGTCGCCGTCGACATCACCCTTTCCGTCGCCGTCGCCGTCTCCGGGCAACTCGTGCAGGTCTCGATCACTCACCCCAGCATCATGCCGAAAGGGTGTGACACAAACCGAAAGTGCACGAAGAACCACCAAGGGTGGGCCAAGTCGACCGTCTGGCCTGGCACGCCCCACCCGGGACGCCGTAACCGGCGCGCCCTACCCGGCGTCGGCGTCGGCGGCAGCGGTCGCGGCGACCTCGAGCGCCTGCACCAGGTCGGCCCACAGGTCGGCCGGGTCCTCGAGGCCGACCGACATGCGGATCGTGCCCGGGCCGATGCCGACCGCTGCCAGCTCGTCGGGCAGCAGGTTCACGTGGGTCGTCGAGGCCGGGTGGGTCACGAGCGTCTCGGGGCCGCCGAGCGACGACGCCAGGCGCGCCACGCGCGTCGCCTCGACGAACGCCCGTCCGCCGTCGCGCCCTCCGGCCACGTCGAAGCAGATCATGCCGCCGAACCCGCGCATCTGGCGCCGCGCCAACTCGTGCTGGGGATGGTCGGGCAGGCCCGGGTAGCGAACTTCGGCGACGTCGGGGCGGGCCACCAGCCGCTCCGCCAGATAGCCCGCCGTCGAGCATTGCCGCTGCATGCGCACGCCCAGCGTCCGGATGCCCCGCAGGCCGTTCATGGCATCGAAGGGAGACGCCACGGCCCCCTGCAGCACGGCGAAGCCCCACAGCCAGTCGACGAGCTCCTTGGCGCCCGCCACGACGCCGAGGGTGGCGTCGTTGTGCCCGCCGATCGACTTGGTGGCCGAGTGCACGACCAGGTCGACGCCGTGGGCCAGCGGCTGCTGCAGCATGGGCGTGGCGAACGTCGAGTCGACGACGGTGATGGGGCCGGCGATGGCACCGAGCTCGTCGAGGTCGACGAGGTCGAGGCGCGGGTTCGCCGGGGTCTCTGCCAGCACCAGGGTGGTCTTGCCCGGGATGACGGCGGCGGCGAACGCGCCGGGCTCGGTGCCGTCGACGAAGGTCACGTCGATGCCGAAGCGCGGGCACACGCTCTGCAAGAGCAGCTGGGTGCCGGCGTAGAGCTGGCGCTGGCTGACGATGTGGTCGCCGGTCGAGCACAGGCCGAGCACGACGGCGCACACGGCACCCATGCCGGAGCCGAAGGCGCGCGCCGCCTCAGCGCCCTCGAGCGCGGCGACCGCCTCTTCGAAGTCGGCGACGGTGGGGTTGCCGTAGCGGCTGTAGAACCCGGTGGAGCCGATGGACGTGGCGTCGGCGAAGGCCGAGGCGGCGTCGGGCGACACGAAGGTGGAGCTGCCCCACAGCACCGGTGCCAGCGCCGCGCCGTTGTGGGCGCGGCCGGCGGTGATCGCCACCGTCTCGGGGGCGGGCGGCGGCAGCGGGGCGCCGTCGGCGGTCGGGTCGGTCGGCTCAGGCACCGGGTCGGTCCTCCACGTGTTGCAGGAACTTGCGCAGGGCGTCGCCCACCTGCTCCTCCTCGAGCAGGAAGGCGTCGTGGCCGTGCCGGCTGTCGATGTCGACCAGCTCGCACCGACCGCCGACCTGGGTGACCAGGTCGCGGATCTGGCGCTGCTGCCACGGCGGGTACAGCGCGTCGCTGGTGATGCTCATCACCAGGACGGGACATCGCAGCCGTGCCATCGCCGCGGCGGCACCGGCCCGACCGCGCCCGATGTCGTGCAGGTCCATGGCCTTGCAGATGGTCAGGTAGCTGTTGGCGTCGAAGCGGCGCACGAGCTTGGCGCCGTGGTAGTCGAGGTAGCCCTCCACGTCGAAGCGCTGCCACAGCGCGAAGGCGTCGTCGATGGGGTCGACCACGCCACGACCGAACCGGTCCTGGAAGACCTCGTCGCTGCGATACGTGATCTGGGCGATCTCGCGAGCCAGCGCCAGGCCCCGGTGCGGTCCGCCGCCGGGCGGCGCGTCGTAGTAGTCGCCCCCGGCGAACGCCGGGTCGAGCGCGATGGCGAAGCGCTGCACCGACGAGTAGGCGATCTGCTGCGCCGACGCCGCCACCGTGGTGGCGATGGGCACGATGGAGCCGACGCGCTCGGGGTACATCAGTGCCCACTCGAGCACCTGCATCCCGCCCATCGACCCGCCGACGACGCTGCGCCACCGGGTGACGCCGAGGTGGTCGGCGACCATCGCCTGGGCGCGCACCATGTCGCGGATCGACACCACCGGGAAGCGTCGGCCCCAGGGCCGACCGTCGGGATCGATCGTGGCCGGGCCGGTGGATCCCTGGCAGCCACCGAGGACGTTGGCGCACACGACGAACAGCTCGTCGGTGTCGAGGGCACGGCCCGGTCCGATCACGTCGTCCCACCAACCGACGGCCTGATGCCCGACCCCGGCATGGCCGGCGGCGTGGCTGTCGCCGGTGAGGGCGTGGCACACGAGCACGGCGTTCGACTTGTCGGATGCCAGGGTGCCCCAGGTCTCGTAGGCGATCTCGACCCCGGGCAGATGCCCGCCCCCCTCGAGCAGGAACCGGCGCCCAGGTGGGCTGGACACGAACTGTCGGTCGCCGACGGGCTGTCCGGGTCGCCAGGCGCCGGTCGCCGGCAGGGAGGCGGCGTCGACGCTGATCGGCTGGCGCCGCGCCAGGTCGCCCGGCACGTCGTGGGCGCCGGGCGCGTCGGAGCCAGGGGCTGTCGCCTCCGGTCGCTCGTCGCCCACGCCTGTCCTCCTGCGGGGTCGGACACCCGGGGCGGTTCCAACCAGCGCGGCGAGCCGCTCGAGCTGGACACTTCGTTGTCGGCCGGAGCCGACCACATCCCCGACCGGAGTCGGGAGGCACCTTGGGTGTCCGTCCCAGGTTGCCGGACCCGCACGGGGCGAGTCGCTCTTGATGACCCGACTAGGAAACCCGACGCAGCGCGCGCTCGTCAAGCCACATGTCCTGCTCAGCCCTGGTAGCGGTCGGCGAGGTCGTGCCAGCCGCCGAGGCCGACCAGGTCGGTGAACTCGTCGAAGGCGACCAACCGGTCGAGGTGGGCCCGCAGCGAGCCCTCCTCGGCCAACGTCCGGCCCGCTTCGGCCATCGCCGCCGTGGCGGCGAACAGCAGGCTCAGCGGCGACACGATCAGGCGGAAGCCGAGCTCGGCCAGCTCGGCGGGTGTCAGCAGCGGGGTCTTGCCGGTCTCGACCATGTTGGCGACCAGGGTCACGCCGTCGAGGGCGGCGGCGATGGCCTCGAGCTCGGCGACGCTCTCGGGCGCCTCGACGAACACGGCGTCGACGCCCAGGTCACGTGCGGCGCGGCCTCGGTCGATCGCTTCGTCGAGCCCGAGCGGCGCCCGGGCGTCGGTCCGGGCGGTGACGTGCAGGTGGTCACGCTCGCCCAACGCCGCCCGCAGCTTGGCCAGCCAGTCCTCGCTGTCGACGACCTCCTTGCCGGCCATGTGCCCGCAGCGCTTGGGTGCCACCTGGTCCTCGATGAACACGCCGGCGGCGCCCGCCTGCTCCCACAGCGCCACCGTGCGGGCGGCGTTGGTGACCCCGCCGTAGCCGGTGTCGCCGTCGACGATCACCGCCGTGTCGGGCACGGCGGCGCAGGTCCGTCGGGCGGCGTCCGCCACCTCGGTCTGCGTGAGCAGGCCCACGTCGGGGACGCCGAGGGCTGCGGCCGACAGGCAGTAGCCCGACAGGAAGACCGTCGAGAAGCCGGACCGCTGGGCGAGCAACGCGCTCAGCGGGTCCCACACGCCGGGCATGAGCACCGACTCGCCTGCCGCCAACCGCCCGCGTACCACGTCGCCCCGCATGGGACCTCCTCCTCGTCGGCCACGACGGCCATCCGGCGGCGAGGCTACCCACCCTGCCTCCAACGCTCGTTCCGGTGGCGAACTCGCGTCGGGAACGGCGCGAGTGCACTACCGGAACGATGAGGGGGCCGGGCCGCGGGCGGCCGGGCCGCGGGCGGTCGGTCAGCCGTGGGCGGCCGCTCAGCCGCGGACCGGGAGGCGGTCCATCCACCAGCGCAGCACGTCCTCGCCGACGCCGTAGGCCTCGCACATCAGCGCCCCGACCTCCACGAGCAGGTCTCGGCTGATCGAGGCGACGTCCCCGACCGCCGAGTTGGCGGCCGCGTCGGCTGCGTCGGCGTCGGCACTGTGCGCCGTGTCGGCGAGGATCGTGGCGGCGGCGTCCCATGCGGCGCCGGGCGGCGGCAGCGGGATGGCAGCGATCTGGCTCGCACGCAGGCGCAGGGCGTCCGACGACAGCGCCGCTCCCGCCGCCTCGCCGAAGGCCCACGCCGACACGGGCGGCGCCAGCAGCACGGCCAGCAGGTGGTCGAGCGCCTCGGGCGGCGCGGTGACGGCGATCGTCGGCACCGACGGCCACCACGTTCCCGTCCGGTCGACGGCGGCCTCGATGACGCGCGTCTGGGTGGCGACGACGAGCTTCGGGACAAGCAGGGCCTCGCCCCACGCCGCCACCGCCGGATCCTCGGCGGCGAGCCAGTCGAGGTCGACGACCGGGGCCGTCCACGGGCGGCGATCGAAGCGCACCGGCGCCCTCCCCCAGCGGCATGCCGCCGGGTCGATCAGGCCGCTGGTGATGAGGCGGGGTCGCTCGTCATGAGGGCCAGCGGCCTCGACGACGGCGCCGCGCAGCCCGTAGTACTGGTCCCGGAACCCCGCCGTGGCGCGGCCCAGGTCACCGACGACGCGCCCGGCCTCGGACGAGCCGGTGAGCACGACCGGGGGCACGGCCAACAGGTCGGCCAGCAGCGGCGCCCAGGTGGTCGACGCCGGGTCGGGCGCCGGCGCCGCCGGCCGGTCCTCGAAGGTGGCGCCGCGCCACCGTGCCACCTCCGGGCGGCGGATCGCCGAGCGTCGGATGAGCACGGGGGCGCACGTCGGGACGTCGGCGGCGAAGACCGGCTCGGTCGCCACCCACAGGCCGGCGAGGTCGGCCGCCTCGGTCAACGCCTGCCGGATCGGGGCGGCGTCGCCGGCCGACAGGATCGACAGCGGCGCGACGAGCGCGGCCACCCCGTCGGGACGCAGGCGAGCGACGGCGTCGACCAGGAACACGGCAGCCGTGTCGACGTAGCGCACCACGGCGTCGCCGAGCCGGAGGCGGAGCCGCTCGGCCTCGTCGGTGGTGCGGGCGGTGGCGGCGGCGAGCTGGCTCTGGAAGGGCGGGTTCCCGACGACGAGGTCGACGGGCTCGGGATCGGCGTCGGCCAGGGCGTCGCCGCACCGGATGCCGTCCAGCGAGTCCGCCGCCACGCCGGCCCACGCCGCCAGGCCGGCGCGTGTCGCCGCCACGGCGGCGGGGTCGACGTCGACGCCGCGCACGCAGCGCG
>JAGQTE010000411.1 GCA_020439175.1 Acidimicrobiales bacterium
AGCTGCGCCAGGATCCGACGGCACACGCAGAGATCCTGGCGTTGCGCGCCGCCGCCGAGGCCCTGGGGACATGGCGGCTCACCGACGCCACCGTCGTCGTCACGCTCGAACCGTGCCCCATGTGCGCCGGCGCCCTCCAACAGGCACGGGTGGCGCGCGTCGTGTTCGGCGCCGCCGATCTCAAGGCCGGGGCCTGCGGGTCGCTCTACCACCTCGGCGCCGACCCACGACTCAACCACGAGTTCGCCGTCGAGGTCGGCGTCCGGGCCGAATCGTGCGCCACCCTGCTCGAGGACTTCTTCGCCGACCGCCGCTGAGGCACGGCGGCAACGCCGAGAACGCATCGTTCTGGTAGTGAACTCGCGTCATTCGCAACGCGGGCTCACTACCAGAACGGTTTGGCGGAGGGAGTGGGATTCGAACCCACGGTGAGTTTCCCCACACACGCTTTCCAAGCGTGCCGATTCGGCCGCTCTCGCACCCCTCCTGGAAGGTGTCGCCCGCACCCCCGTGTGACGGTCAGGCGATCTGCGGCACACCGGGGGTTCCGCTGAGAGCTGCTGCCTCCCGGCCCTGACTCGGTTCACGGGCCCCGATTGCACAGGACCCGACCGCCACACGCGGGTGCGGGCGAAGTCGCAGTGTAGTGACCGCGACGCCCCGCCCCCAAGGGAACGGTCCGATCCGTCCGACGCTCCGGGCAACCGCCGCTCGCGTGGCGCGACGGCGCCGACGAGCGCGTAAGTTGAGCCGATGGCCTACCAGTCCCTCTACCGCCGTTACCGGCCGCGCCGGTTCAGCGAGGTGCGGGGCCAGCAGCACCTCGTGCGGGCGCTGCAGAACGCCGTGCGCGAGGAGCGCGTCGGCCACGCGTACCTGTTCTCCGGGCCCCGCGGCACGGGCAAGACCACCACCGCCCGCATCCTCGCCAAGGTCCTCAACTGCGAGGCCCCGGTCGACGGCGAGCCGTGCTGCGCCTGCGCCTCGTGCCTGGCCATCGAGGCGGGCACGAGCTTCGACGTCCACGAGCTCGACGCGGCGTCGAACAACAAGGTCGACGACATCCGCGACCTCATCACCAAGGCGGCGCTCGGCACCCCGGGCCGCACGAAGGTGTACATCCTCGACGAGGTCCACATGCTCACGGCGGCGGCGTCGAACGCGCTGCTCAAGACGCTCGAGGAGCCACCGGACCACGTGGTGTTCGTCCTGGCGACGACCGATCCACAGAAGGTGCTGCCGACGATCCGCAGCCGCACCCAGCACTTCGAGGTCCACCTCCTGCCGGCGGCTGACCTGCGGGCGCTGGTCACGGACGTCATCGCCGACGCCGGGCTGGATGTCGACGAGGCCGGCATCGAGCACGTCCTGCGCGCCGGCAACGGCTCGGCCCGCGACACGCTCTCAGCACTCGACCAGGTCGTCGCCGCCGGCGGCGTGCCCACCGACATCGACGCCGTCGACCGGCTGGTCGAGGCGCTCTGCGACGCCGACACGGGCGCCGCGCTCCTCGCCGTCGAGTCCGGCTGCAACGCCGGAGCCAACCCCCGCGTGCTCGGTGAAGCGCTCATCGCCCGACTGCGCGACGTCTTCCTCACCGCCATGGGCTCCGAGCTCGATCGCCTGTCGGACCGCGACCGCGAGCGCGTCGCCGACCAGGCGCGTCGCCTCGGTCCGGCGGGCGCCACCCGAGCGCTCGAGGTGCTGGGCGAGGCCTTCGTGACCATCGCAGACGCCCCCGACCAGCGCATCCCGCTCGAGGTGGCGCTGGTGCGGCTGACCCGGCCGGAGGCGGACACGACGCTGGCGGCGCTCGCCCAGCGGATCGATCGGCTCGAGCAGGGCAGCACCGCCGGCACCGCCCCCACACGGCCGGCCGCAGCCCCGCCGGCAACGGCGTCGGTGCCGGCAGGCGGGACCGCCGAACGTCGAGCGGCGTCAGCCGACGACGTCACGGAGCCGTCAACCGCCGCCACGGGCGACAACGATGCGCCCCGCGCCGCCAGCGACGCCGACGCCGAGGCCG
>JAGQTE010000412.1 GCA_020439175.1 Acidimicrobiales bacterium
CGAGCAGCTCATCGGCCCGGGCCCGCGCCGCACGTCGGCGCATGCGGTAGAGCTGGCCGATCATCTCGAGGTTCTCGAAGCCGGTGAGCGCCTCGTCGACGGCGGCGTACTGGCCGGACAGGCCGATGCGCTTGCGCACCTCGGCGGGCTCGGTGATGACGTCGGCGCCGGCGACGGTGGCGGTGCCGGCGTCGGGTTCGAGCAGGGTGGACAGGATGGACACGATGGTCGTCTTGCCGGCGCCGTTGGGGCCGAGCAATCCGAACACGGTGCCTTCGGGGACCGCCAGGTCGACACCGGCGAGCGCATCGACGTCTCCGAAGCGCTTCGCCAGGCCTTGGGCGGTGATCACTGGTCGCATGGCGGCAACCCTACGGACGACCAGGTCAGATCATGTCCGCAATATCCAGGTTCTGTCCGGATGTGTCCGGCGTCACGCATCGGCGAGGAGCCGGTAGAGGTCCTTGCGGGCCTGCGTGACGATGGTCGTCGCCTGCGCCACCGTCTCCGGCGAGCCGGACATGGCGACCTGCCGGGCCGCATGGTGCAGATCGCGCAGCGCCGTCCGGTAGGCGCTGTGCGAGCCGCCCTCGCCCATGGCTTCCCACGGATAGCCGTGCTCGGCGATGTGGCGCTCGGCCTCCGCCCGGCCGGCATCGGTCAGCTCGTAGATGCGCTTGCCCTCGCGCTCGGTCTCGGTCACGAGACCCTCGTCGGCGAGGAGTTGGAGGGTCGGGTAGACCGAGCCGGGGCTGGGCCGCCAGCGACCACCGGTGCGCTCGTCGAGCAGGGTGATCAACTCGTAGCCGTGGGCGGGACCGTCCTGGAGGGCGATCAGCAGCGCGGGGCGGACCTCACCACGGCCCATCCGGCCACGGCCGCGTCCGCCGCGCCCGGGTCGTCCCTCGGCGCCGCCCCAGGGGCCCCGTCCGGATCGCCCGTCGCCGCCGCCCCGCGGGCCACGTCCCGGACCACCCCGGCGTCCCCGGCCCTCCGCGCCGTCCCGGTCGGTCGCCCCCGCTCCAGCGTGCTGCTCCGCCTTGGCCTTGCCCTTGGCCTTCGCCTTCTTGCCGGTCGTCTTCTTGCCGGTCGGCTCGTCGGTCGGTTCGCCGGCCTGCTTGTCGGCCTGCGTCTCGGTTGGGTTGTCGTTTCGTTCGTTCATGACGGGTCACGATATATCGCGATAGTCGGAACGACAACCGACCGCCCGACGGATCGACCGCCGTCGGGTTGGTGTCGGCCGCTCGTCGCCGTGGGGGCGATGCGCGGCCTGGGTTCGGCGGGCGTCAGCCGGCCGGTTGCTGGAGCTCGACCAGGTTGCCGGCGGGGTCGTGCAGGAACGCCTGGCGGCCCGTCCCGACCGGCATCGGATCGGTGACCGCCACCCCGTCCGCACGCAGCTCGGCGACGGAGGCGTCGATGTCGGCGACGTGCAGGGCCAGGTGCTGGCCGAGGTCGGCCGGCGCCGCCGCCTCGATGAGGTGGATCTGCTGGGCCCCGGCATCGAGCCACGCACCGTCGAAGCCGAAGTCGGGACGATCGGTGCGCACCGTCATCCCGAGCGGGCCGGTGTAGAAGGCGACCGCCGTCGGGACGTCGTCGACGTTGATGGACACGTGGTGGATGCCGAGGAGCCGCATCGCCCCAGTCTGCCCCCGCCTGCGCAGGCAGGCACCAGCGTTGTGGTAGTGCGACCGGTGGCTTCGCCCACCGGTTGCACTACCAGGACGACCTAGGCTCGGCCGCTGCACCCGGCTGCCTGGTCCGCCCGACCGGCGACGAATGACGAGGAGCACCTCCGATGGCCCACCCCCGCACGTTTCGCTTCGGTGTCCAGGTGGCCTCCGCCCCCGACGGTGCATCGTGGCGCAGCGTCGCCCGGCACGCGGAGGACCTCGGCTACGCCACGTTGTTCCTGCCGGACCACTTCGGCGATCAGCTGGCGCCGATGCCGGCGATGGCGGCGGCGGCCGAGGCGACGACCGAGCTGCGCGTCGGCGCGCTGGTGCTCGACAACGACTACAAGCACCCGGTGGTGACGGCGAAGGAGCTGGCCACGATCGACCTGCTCTCGGGCGGCCGGCTCGAGGTGGGGCTCGGTGCGGGCTGGATGCGTACGGACTACGAGCAATCGGGGATCGCCTACGACCGCCCGGGCGTGCGCATCGACCGCTTCGAGGAGGCGCTGACGATCATCAAGGGCCTGTTCGGCTCCGGGCCCGTCACGCACACCGGCGAGCACTACACGGTGACGGGCCTCGAGGGGTTCCCGAAGCCGGTGCAGCAGCAGCCGCCCTTCCTGATCGGTGCGGGCGGCCCGCGGATGCTGGCGCTGGCAGCGCGCGAGGCCGACATCGTCGGTGTCAACCCGTCGCTGGCGTCGGGCGAGATCGACGCCTCGACCGCGGCCGACGCCATGGCCGAGGCCTACGACGCCAAGATCGCCACGTTGCGCGCCGCCGCCGGCGACCGGTTCGACGACCTCGAGCTCAACGCCCTCGTGTTCTTCGTGAGCATCACCGACGACCAGCTGGGCACGGCATCGATGGTCGCCCCGATGTTCGGCGTCGGGCCCGAGGCCTTGGTCGCCTCACCGGCGACGCTGGTCGGGTCGGTCGAGCAGATCTGCGACGAGCTCCAGGCGCGACGCGAGCGGTGGGGCCTGTCGTACATCGTCGTGCAGGCCGACGCCCTCGACGCCATGGCCCCGATCATCGACCGCCTGGCCGGCACCTGAGCCCGACGGCGGTGCGCCGCAGCGCGCCTCGGTGCGCTGGTCTCAGCGGCGACGGTGCGGTTCGGAGTGGTCCCAGTCGGCCAGCAGCGTCCGCAGCGCCGTCAACAGGATCAGCGGGGTGTCGAGCATGGCGTGGTGCCCGGCGAGGGGCAGCTCGATCACCGGCGTGACCCGACCGAGCTGCTCGTACATGAACGAGCCGATGTCGGGCGTGACCAGCCCCTGCTCGGATCGCAGCAACGCCAGCCGACACACGATGCGCGACAGGTACGGCAGCGCCACGCCGCGCAGCGACCCGGCGAACTGCTCGAAGATCGTGCGGTCGAACTTCCACTGCCAGCCGTCGTCGACGGGTCGCATCGAGTGCCGCCCGACGTAGTCCATGACGTAGTCCAGGTAGTGCGCCTGCGGCGGGACGGTGCGAAAGCGCGCCAACGCGTCGTCGACCGACGGATAGGTGCGCGGCCGCCCGAACGCCTCCTTGAGGCGGAACGACTCGACCTCCGGATCGGGCTCGGTCACGGGCGAGTCGCAGATGATGGCCCCGCTCACCTTGTCCGGGTGCATCGCCGACGTGGCGATCGTGACGAACCCGCCCATCGAGTGCCCGACGATCACCGGGAGCCCGTCGATGTCGCCGTCGGCGGCGACCGCCATCACCTCGTCGGTCCACTGCTCGAACGCATAGGTGGTGCGATGGCCGCTGTCGCCGTGCCCGGACAGGTCGATGGCCAGCACCCGGTACTCGTCGGCGAAGCGCGCCGCCACGTGGGTCCACCAGTGGGCGTGCGCGCCGCCGCCGTGCACGAACAGCAGCCCTCGCCGACCCGGCTCGCCCCACGCCAGGTAGTGGATGGGGCAGTCGTCGACGACCACCGTGCGATCCTCATGGGGCACCGCCACCGCCTCGCGGAACCACCGCGGGGCGTTCGGGTGCAGGGGCAGGTCTGCGGCGCTCATCGGTCGCCGACGCTACCAACTGGTCCGGCCCTCCTCGGCGCCCGACGACCACCGTGACGCCCGGCGCGCCCGGCGCCACGACGATCGCCGCGGTCGTGCCACAGGGTCGGTGCATGCACACCCACCGCACCGACCAGCCGGCACGTCCTCGGCGGAGCGCCCGACGATCGATCCGACGCACCTGCGTGGGCGTGGGTGCGGGCGTGCTCGCCCTCGGCATCAGTGCGTTGCCGGCTCCCTCGACCGTGGCCGCCGCCCCGGCGCCAGCGTTGGCGGGTGCGGTCCCGGGGGACGACTGGCTGGTCGAGACGCCCGAAGCGCACGGCATGGACCCGTCGATGCTGGAGCAGTCGCTGGACTACGCCTTCGCCGACGGGCGCAACGCCCAGGGCGTCGTCGTGGTCCACGACGGGGTGATCGTCGCCGAGCGCTACGCGCCGGGTGCCGATGCCAACTCGTGGGCGGCGAGCTGGTCGATGGCCAAGAGCTTCACCTCGGCCCTGATCGGCATCGCCATCGAGGAGGGAGCGATCCCGAGCGTCGATGTGCCGATGACGACCTACTACCCCCAGTGGGCCGGCACGCCGCTGGAGGGGATCACGCTGCGGCAGGTGCTGCACATGGAGACCGGCCGGGACTGGGACGAGAACTACGACCCGACCAGCCTCGAGTCGTCCGAGATCATCAACATGGTGGCCTTGCAGCCCGACCAGCTCGCCTTCGCCGTCGACCGCCCCCTCGCCCATGCGCCTGGCACGGTGTTCAACTACTCGAGCGGCGACACCATGCTGCTGTCGGGGGTGCTCGAGCAGGCGACCGGCATGCGGGTCGAGGATTACGCCCGCACCAAGCTGATCGGGCCGTTGGGCATCGACCAGTTCGACTGGTGGCGTGACGTCGCCGGCCACACGCTGACGTACTGCTGCATC
>JAGQTE010000413.1 GCA_020439175.1 Acidimicrobiales bacterium
AGCGCGTCGAACGCGGCGATGCCGATGGTCAGGGCATCCTCGTCGACGTCACCTATCGCCGGTGGGCGGAGCAGGAGCGCCCGACGTGCGGCGTGCTCCAACTCGACCACATCCTGGCGACGCCCGCCATCGACGCCGTGATCGTCGACGCTCCCGACGACCCCGCTGTCGTCTCACCGACCGAGCCGTTGCACGCCCGAGGCTCGGACCACCGCCCCCTTCGCTGGTCGCTGCGCTTCGGACGCTGATGCGAGCGACCTAACCGACGTCGAGGACGTCGGCGCAGAACTGCTCCCAGTTCCGGTAGATGACACTGCCTTCTTGCGTGGGCAGGTTGGCCCGATGGAAGCGCAGCCTGGCGAAGGGATCGTCGAACACCCACAGCCGGCAGCGGTCGAGGTGTTCGAGGTCCCACTCGTCGAACTCGTTGGACTCGTCGTCCATGTGGTGGCACATGGCGATGCAGGACAGGTCGTCGATCTCGAAGCTGTGGATGGTGTATCGCATGTCGCTGAAGTGCCGACGGCGGTGCCGTCCCATCCACGCCTCGCGGAGCTCGCCGACGGTCAGCCAGTGCTCGCCGACCGGCTCGGCGGGCCCGTCCTGTTCCGCGTCGAGGACGGACTGCATGGCAGCGAACGCGGCCTGCGTCAGCTCCCGTGCCTCGTCCCCCTCGGCGTCGACGAGGTGGATCACGGCACATCGCAGCCGATCGAGGCCGCCCGGCAGCGACCCGTCCGCCCGCCATGCCGCCAGCGACGCAGCTCCGAGGAGGTCGACCTGGCGCGGCGTGTACTCGTCGTAGTTCCACGCCAACGCCTGCGCCCAGCGGTGCTCGGGGACGCGGGCGAACACGATCCGCAGCTGCAGGGTGTGGAACTGGTGCCAGCCGGGCGTCTGGAGCTCCGTCTCCGAGAGGTACTCGACGTTCGGCATCAACCGCGCTCTCGACATGGCCACCTCCCACTGGCCCGCTGCAACCGCGGCAGGCGCTCGATGCACCGTCGGCGCCAGCGGTCGAGTTGTGAGGGCGCGGGCGGCGACGGGTGACGCGCGCTAGGCATCTGGTCATGACGGGAGCTGGCGGGCTGCGGGCGTTGGGCATCGACGCCGCCGGCAAGCACGGCTGGTTGGGTGTGCTCGTCGACGGCGACGGGTTCGTCGGTGTCCACCTCGGCTCGTTGACCGAGCTAGTGCGCTGGGCCGGCGACGTGGCGGCCATCGGCATCGACATCCCCATCGGAGCGGTCGGCGGCGGGGCGCGCCGCGCCGACGTCGAGGCGCGCCGCTTCATCGGAGTGCGCGCCTCGAGCGTGTTTCCCGCGCCGCCTGCGTAAGTCCGCGACGTCGGCACCTACGACGAGGCCAATGCGCTGCTGGTGGCCCTCGGCGCACCGAAGCTGTCACGCCAGGCGTGGGCGCTGGTGCCGCGCATCGCCGAAGCCGATGCGTTGGCCCGAACCGACCGCAGGGTCTTCGAGGTGCACCCGGAGGTGTCGTTCCGCCAGCTGCACGGCGCGCCGGTGCCGTGGTCGAAGAAGTCGTGGAACGGGCTGCACCTGCGCCACCGCCTGCTGGCCGACGCCGGCATCGTCGTGCCGCCCGAGCTGCCCGACGTCGCGGGCGTCGTCAGCGACGACGTGGTCGACGCGGCCGTCGCCGCCTGGTCGGCTCGCCGCATCGCCGCCGGCACTGCCCGCACCTTCCCCGACCCACCCGAACGCTGCGACGAACGCGCCATCGCCATCTGGTGCTGAGGCCGCCCCCGGCCCTCGCGGCCTACGCGAGTGAAGGGTGATGCCGTCGACGAGTGGCTGATCGTGCGTCGCAACGGATGTGGAACAGCCAGTCGCCAGCGGTGGGTGGCGTCGGGAGCCGCG
>JAGQTE010000414.1 GCA_020439175.1 Acidimicrobiales bacterium
CAGCGTCCGCTCGAACTGCCCCATGTTCTCGGCGTTGATGCGAAAGTAGGCCTGCAGCGGCATCGAGACGTTCACGCCCGGCGGGACGTAGATGAACGAACCGCCCGACCACACCGACGAGTTGAGCGCCGAGAACTTGTTGTCGTTGCGCGGGATGACCGTGCCGAAGTTGGGCTTGACCAGCTCGGGGTGCTCGCGCAGCGCCGTGTCCATGTCGCAGAAGATCACGCCCTGGCGCTCGAGGTCCTCACGGTTGCGGTGGAACACCACCTCGGACTCGTACTGGGCGGTCACACCGGCCAGGTACTTGCGCTCGGCCTCGGGGATGCCCAGCTTCTCGTAGGTCTCCTTGACCGAGTCGGGCAGCTCCTCCCAGGCGTCGACCTGCTTCTCGGTGGGCTTGATGTAGTAGTAGATGTCGTCGAAGTAGATCTGCGACATGTCGCCGCCCCAGTTGGGCATGGGGCGCCGCTGGAAGTGCTTGAGCGATGCGAGGCGGTAGTCGAGCATCCAGTCCGGCTCGCCCTTCATGTGCGACATCTCGCGCACGATGTCCTCGTTGAGCCCTCGCTTGGGCTTGAAGACGTACTCGACGTCGTCGTGCCACCCGAGCTTGTACTTGGACAGGTCGATGCCGATGTCGGTGCTCATGGTCCCTCCGAGGCTCCGCGCCCTCATGACCGGGCGCTGGATTTCTCCTATGGCGATAGTAACAAATCCCCTCGCCGATCCCCACGGTCGTACACTCCTCGTTCAGGCGTGCAGGGGGCGCACGCGGGGTGGATCCGGACCATGACGAGCGAAGCCAGCCACGAGCGCGGCGCCATGACCGTGCCCGAGACGATCGATCTCACCGATGGCGCGCTCGCGCCCGCAGACGCCGCAGCCCGGGCGCTCGATGCGCTGCGCGCCTCCGAGCACCGCTACCGCACGCTGGTGCGCAACGCGCCGATCGGGTACCTGATCGCCGCCGCCGACGGCACGGTGCTCGAGGCCAACGACGCCGCCTGTGCCCTGTTCGGCGTCCCGCCGGCGGCAGCACGCACGCTCCAACCGTTCCAGTACTGCCATCCCGACGACAAGGGTGATCTGGAGCAGGTGCTCGCCGAGTTGTTGGACGGGAGCGTCGACACCTGCCAACTCGAGCACCGCGTCATCGGCGCCGACGGCGTCGAGCACGCGGTGGCCACCACCATCGCCCGGGTCGACGGCGTGGCACCCGACGCCGAGACGGGCGACAACCCCGAGCACTACCTGGTGCTGCTCCGCGACATCAGCCAGCGGGCCGAGGCCGAGCGGGCGCTGGAGCTGGCGCAGGAGCAGACGGCCCGTCTGGCGCGCATCGTCGAGACGACCAGCGACCTGGTGGGCATCAGCGACCACCCGAGCGGCCGCCTCACGTACCTCAACGCCGCGGCCCGCCGCCGGTTCGGTCTCGACGAGCACGAGCCGATCGACGACCTGACGCTCGGTGATCTCTACACCGAGGACTCGGTCGTGCGCTTCACCGACGAGATCCTCGGCGTGCTCGACGCCGGCGACGCCTGGAACGGCGAGCTGCGCATGATCGGCAGGGACGGGGACGCCATCGAGGTGTGGCAGACCATCACCGCCGAGCGCGACGACGCCGGCGCCATCGTCGGCCTCGCCGCCGTGGGCCGTGACGTCACCGAGCGCCGGCGGATGGAGACCGAGCTCGCCTACGCCGCCACCCACGACCCGCTGACCGGTCTACCGAACCGGGCCTTGCTGATCGACCACCTGGAGCTGGCGCTCGCCCAGGCGAGCCGATCCGACGACACCGTGGCCGTGCTGTTCTTGGACCTCGACCGCTTCAAGCTCGTCAACGACTCGCACGGCCATGACGCCGGTGACGCGCTGCTGCGTGCCGTGGCCTCGCGCATCGCCGGTGTGCTGCGACCCGGCGACACCGTGGCCCGCCTCGGCGGCGACGAGTTCGTCGTGCTGTGCGCGGCGGTGCGTGACGAGTTCCACGCCCTGGCCATCGCCCAGCGCGTCGCCGCCTGCATCGAGGGGGCGTCGTTCGACCTCGGCGAGATCGACCTCGAGCTGACGGCGTCGATCGGCGTGGCCCTCGCCACCCACCACGAGACGCATCCCGAGGCGCTGCTGCGCGGCGCCGACGCCGCCATGTACCGCGCCAAGGACCACGGCCGGGCACGTATCGAGCTGTTCGACGAGTCGATGCGCCGGCGGGCCTCCGAGCGCGCCCAGCTGGCCGAGGAGCTGGCCCACGCCGTCGAGCACGACGAGATCCGCGTCCTCTACCAGCCGGTGATCGACCCGCACTCGGGGCGCGTCACCTCGGTCGAGGCGCTCGCCCGGTGGGCGCACCCGACGCGCGGCGAGCTCACGCCCAAGGACTTCATCGGCCTGGCCGAGGACACCGGGCTGATCGTCGGCCTGGGTCTGCGGGTGCTGCACCTGGCGTGCACGCAGGCCGCCGCCTGGGTCGAGGCCGTCGGCGATCGGGCACCGATCGTGCACGTCAACCTGTCGGCCACCCAGCTCGGCGCGGCGAACCTGGCCGACCTCGTCGCCGCCGTCGTCGAGCGAGCCGGACTTCGACCCGAGCTGCTGTGCCTCGAGATCACCGAGACGGTCGTGATGGAAGACGCCGAGGCGGCGATCTCCACCCTCGACCGGCTCTGCAAGCTCGGCGTCGGCCTCGCCATCGACGACTTCGGCACGGGGTACTCGAGCCTCAGCTACCTACGGCGACTCCCGGTCGACACCCTCAAGATCGACCAGTCCTTCGTCGACGGGCTCGGGCCCGACCCCGAGGACTCGTCGATCGTGGCGGCGATCATCTCGCTGGCGCGCACCCTCGAGCTGGGCACGATCGCCGAGGGCGTCGAGACGGCTGAGCAGCTGGTGCTGCTCGCCGGACTCGGCTGCTCCGGCGCCCAGGGGTTCCTCATCGCCGAGCCCGTGCCCGCCGAGGCGCTCGAGGCGTCACTGCGGACCGGCGTCGACCTCGGGGCCCTCGGCGTCGTCGACCGCTGACGCCGAGCCGCCGACCCAGGCGGCGTACAACCGGGCGTAGGCCCCGCCCGCGGCGACGAGGTCGTCGTGCGGTCCGAGCTCGAGCAGCTGGCCGGCATCGACGACGCCGACGCGATCGGCACGCGCCGCCGTCGACAGCCGGTGGGCGATCACGATGACGGTGCGGCCCGCCATCAGGCGACCCACCGCCTCCTCGACCAGGACCTCGGTGCCCGGGTCGAGCGAGCTCGTCGCCTCGTCGAGCACCAGCACCGCCGGGTCGGCGAGCGCCGCCCGCGCCAGCGAGACGAGCTGACGCTCCCCCGCCGACAGGCGGGCGCCCCGCTCGCGCACCTCGGAGGCCAGGCCCTCGGGCAGGGAGGCGAAGCGCTCGTAGGCCCCAACCGTACGCAGCGCCTCGTCGACCTCGGCGTCGGTCGCGTCCGCCCGACCGACCCGCACGTTGTCGCGGATCGACCCGCTGAAGAGGAACCCCTCCTGGGGGACCACCACCATGCGACGGCGCAGTGACGCCGTGGTGGCGTCGCGCAGGTCGACGCCACCGAACGACACCGTCCCGTCGGTCGGGTCGTAGAAGCGGGCGATCAGCTTCGCCAGCGTCGACTTGCCCGCTCCCGTCGGGCCGACCAGCGCCAGGCGCTCACCGACACCGATGGTCAGCGCCACGTCGCGCAGCACCGGCGCGCCGTCGGCGTAGCCGAACGACACGTCGCGCACCTCGATCTCGCCCTGCGCCGGCAGGTCGACGGCGCCCGGCCGCTCAGGTACGTCGGTCGTGGTGTCGAGCAGCGCGAAGAGCTTCTTCAGGCCGGCGCCGGCCGACTGGACGGTGTTGAAGAGCTGGCTGAGCTGCTGGATCGGCTCGAACAGGTTGTTGAGGGTCAGCACGAAGAAGGCGACCGTGCCGATGGTGACCACGCCCTGCACCGTCAACCAGCCGCCGAACCCGACGACGAGCGCCGTCGTGCCGAGCCCGGCGAACTCGATGACCGGCAGGTACCACGCCTGCACGAACACCGAGCGCATGTGCGCCCGTTGCAGCCCGTCGCTGCGCTCGGCGAACCGCTCGGTCTCGAGGTCCTCGCGACCGAACGCCTGGATCTCGCGCACACCGGCGATGCTCTCGTTGAGGTGCGACAGCGTGTCGCCGATCTGGTCGCGGACCTCGTTGTAGGCCCGGTTCGAGTCGCGCTGGAACTTCACGCTCGCCGCCACGACGAAGGGCACCGGGACCAGGCAGATCAACAGGAGCTGCCACGACACCAGACCCAGCCAGACGACCGACAGCACCAGCAGCAACACGTTCATCGTCAGCTGGAGCAGGCCGAACTGCACGAGCTCGGACAGCGAGTCGACGTCGGAGGTCATCCGGGACACCAGCACTCCGGCCTTGGTGCGGTCGAAGAACGACAGCGACAGGCCCGACAGGTGCCGGAACACCTGGTTGCGCAGGTCGCGCAGGAAGCCCTCCCCCGAGCGCGCCACGACCACGATCTGCGCTCGGTACAGGCCGTACGAGGCGGCGGCCACGAGGATGTAGCCGGCGACGGCGAACGCCAGGACGCGGCCGTCGCCCTGGCTGATGCCGTCGTCGATGCCCACGCTCAACAGGAACGGTCCGGCGATGGTGGCGAGCGTCCAGAACACGACGAGCACCACACCGATGATCACGTCGCGCCGATACGGACCGAGCTGCCGGAAGGCGCGTCGCACGACCCGGCGCGCCTCGGCGGCGTCGAGCTGGTCGGCGGGATCGATCCCGCGCTCGAGCATCACGACGCCACCCCGCCCACGCCCAGCACCCCGTCGGTCGACGCCGGGTCGTCGCCCCCGCCGGACGCCGCTGCCGTGTCGCCGGCGTCGGCGGTGGGGTCGTGGTGCGCCGTGGCCAGGACCTGCCGGTAGGCCGCGCTCGAGGCGAGCAGCTCGTGGTGGGTGCCCTGAGCGGCCACCCGGCCGTCGTGGAGCAGCACCACACGATCGGCGAGCGCGATCGTCGCCGGTCGGTGGGCGATGACCAGCGTCGTGCGGTGGGCCATCACCTGGCCGAGGGCGTCGCGGATCTCGTGCTCCTTGGTCGGATCGACGGCGGAGGTGGCGTCGTCGAGGATCAGCACGCGGGGATCGGCGAGGATGGCCCGGGCGATGGCGATGCGCTGGCGCTGTCCGCCGCTGAGCGAGTGGCCACGCTCGCCGACGAGCGAGGCGTAGCCGTCGTCGAGGTCGGCGATGAACGACGCCGCGCCCGCCAGCTCGGCGGCGCGATGGATCTCGGCGTCGGTGGCGTCGGGCCGCCCGAAGGCGATGTTGGCGGCGAGGGTGTCGGAGAACAGGAACGTCTCCTCGAACACGATCGAGATGGCGCGCCGCAGCTCGACCGGGTCGAGGTCGCGCACGTCGACGCCGTCGAGGCGCACCGCCCCGGCCTCGACGTCGTAGAAGCGGCACAGCAGGCGCGCCACCGTCGACTTGCCCGATCCGGTCGCACCGACCAGGGCGACCGACTCCCCGGGTTCGATGACCAGGTCGAGCCCGTCGAGCACCGGGTGCGGCCGGCCGTAGCCGAAGCGCACGGCGTCCAGCTCGATGCGCCCGACCCCGGTGGCGACCGACGCCGGCTCGGGGCGTGCGGGCAGGTGCTGCGGGTGGGCCGGGGCGGTGATCTCGGGCGCCGTGTCGAGGACCTCGTGCACGCGCTGCGCCGAGGCCGCGGCACGCTGGCCCTGGGCGATGATCATCCCGAGCATGCGCAACGGCCAGATGAGCAGCGCCACGTAGACGTTGAAGGCGATGAGCGACCCGAGCGACAGCTGGCCGGCGATCACCTGCCACCCGCCGTAGCCGAGGACGAAGATGAGCCCGATGTTGGGCAGCAGCTCCATGGCGGGGAGGAACGACGCCCGGATCCGCGACGCCTGCATCGCCACGTCGTAGATGTCGTCCGCCTCGGTCGCCAGGCGACGCCGCTGGAGCTCCTCGGCCCCGAAGCCCTTCACGGCCCGGATGCCCGAGACCGACTCCTCGACGACCGTCGCCAGCGCGGCCGACTCGCGTTGGAGCCCGATCATCGTCGGGTGGAGCCGGTTCGAGAACCGCTTGCCCAACAGGTTCAGGAACGGCAGCGACCCGAGGGCCAAGACGGTCAACACGGGATCGATGCTCACCAGGAGCACAGCGACGGCGAGCACCGTCACGGCGTTGGAGATCGTCAGCGGGATCAGCACCACCACGTTCTGCACCTGCTGCAGGTCCGTGTTGGCCCGGCTCATGAGGTCGCCCGTCTGGACGCGGTCGTGGAAGGCGAAGTGCAGCCGCTGCACATGGGCGAAGAGCCGGTCCCGCAGCACCGTCTCCAGGCGCCGGGACTCACGGAACGCCCAGTAGCGGCGCAGCCCCGTGAAGGTGGCGGCGACGGCGGCGGCGATCACGATGGCGATGGTCCAGGTGCGCAACGCCTCCAGGTCGCCGGGGGTGATGCCGAGGTCGATCGCCTGCTGCACGAGCCAGGGCACGGCGACCTTGGCGGCGGTCCAGACCAGGCCGACGACCACGCCCACGGCGATGCCTCGCCATTGCTGACGCAGCGTCGACAGGATCAGGCGCCAGCCGTCACGCGACGGCGGCACCGTCAGATCTGATGGGCGCGAACTGTCGCCCTCCTCGTCCATCCGACCGTCCCCCCTCGTCAGCGTCGGTGTGAACCGGAGCGAATCTACCGGCGCTGCTGTGTCGTCCGCGTCGGCCCGCTCGGGCTCGACGTCCCCTAGACTGCCCTCCGTTCGCCGCCCTGGAGACTCGAGTTGTACGTCACCCCGGATCCCGACGCTTCCGCACCGCTTGCCACGCCGAGCGTCGCCGGCGAGCCCGGGCCGCGCCGGTGGTATCAGCGGGTCCCTGCCTGGGCTGGGCCGGTCGCCGTCGGCGCCATCGCCGCCTCGGCCTGCGCCTACACCGCCATCGTCGACCCGAACACCAATGCCGGCATCTTCCCCGCCTGCTACTTCAAGGAGATCACCGGCCTCGACTGCCCGGGCTGCGGGCTGACCCGCGCCGCGCACGCCTTGCTGCTCGGTGATCCGTTGCGGGCGCTCAACCACAACGTGCTGGCGCTGATCGTCTTCCCGGTGCTGCTGTACGCCTACATCGCCTGGTTCGCCGGCACGCTCGGGTGGAAGCTGCCCCAACTGAAGATGACGCCCAGGATGGGTTGGGTCGCCGCCGGTCTGGTGATCGGGTTCTGGGTGGTCCGCAACCTGCCCGGGCCGCTGTCGTTCCTCGACGCCGTCGCCTGAGCGACGCCGCGCTCCAGCCCGTCCCGGTCAGGCGGCTTCGGGGGGCGCGCGGCGCGCTGCGGGTTCGGATCGTTTGCTGTCGGGTGGGTTGTCGGTGAGTTGCCAGGCGCCGTTGATGCGTTCGAGGCGTTTGTTGCCTTCGTGGACGCAGTGGTGGTGGCAGTCGCAGATGTGGGCGCCGTTGTCGACGTCGGTGCCGCCACCGCTGCTGTAGGGGTCGACGTGGTGCGCTTGGCAGCGATCGACCGGGACGGTGCAGCCGGGCACGACACAGGTGGGCCCGTCACGGGCGATCATGGCCAGGCGCTGCGCTTGGGTGAACAACC